>NZ_JBEOVY010000119.1:0-20050 GCF_040295745.1 Saccharopolyspora sp. NPDC002686 | reverse complement strand
CGAGGATGTCGTACATCGCCGCGTAATCGGTCAGGCTCAGCAACACCAAATCGCTAGCACCCACCGCCTCCGCCGGGGTCGCGGCGAGCACGGCACCGCGCGCGACCACGCCATCGGCACGGCTCGCGGTCCGGTTCCACACCGTCACCGGGTGCCCGTCCTCCAGCAGGACGTTGACCATCGCCTGCCCCATCGGCCCCAGACCGATCAAGGTGACCGACTGGTTCATGTTGTTCTCCAAGGGGTTTCAGCGCTTGAGGAGTTCGATGACGCCGGTGAGGTCTTCGTCGGCGTGGCCGTCGGCGACCCGGCGCTTCATCAGCGCGTGCAGGGGCGTGAGCAGTTCGGCGCTGATGCCCTGCTCCTCCGCCGCGATGAAGTGGTTGACGTACCCGGCTTCCTGCATGCCGAGGTTGGAGACCACGTCCTTGCCGTAGTCGCCGGTGTCGATCTGCTCCGCCGCCGCCACCGGCCAGCCGTTCATGCCCTGCAACCAGCGGTTCAGCAGCGGGGCGAACTCCCGCGTCGAGCCGCCCGCCGAGCGGATCAGGGCGAAGGCGTGCAGGGTTCCCGCGATCGTCCCGTACATGCCGGAGAGCAGCGCGAGGTCCTGCAGCGCCGCGGAACCCGGGTCGTCACCGACGTACTTGCTCTCGCCGAAGACGTTAAGCACCGGCCGCCAGGCTTCGAAAGCCCCGCTCGGGCCGCTGTAGAGCACGAACGCCTCCGGGGTGGCGATCATCGGCGGGACCGCCATGATGCCGCCGTCGAGGTAGTCGGCGCCGTGGTCGGCCGCCCAAGCGGCCATCTCGCGGGCCTGGCCGGGCGTGCCGTTGGTCAGGTTCACCAGGGTGCGCCCGGCGAGCACGTCGGTGTGCGGGGTCAAGGTCTGGCTCACCGAGTCGTAGTCGAGCAGGCAGACCACCACGAGGCGGGAGGCCAGGATCGCCTCGGCGGCTGTGCCCGCGCTGGTCGCACCCTTGGCCACCAGCGGTTCGGCCTTGGCCGCCGTGCGGTTCCAGACCGCGACCTGGTGACCCGCCGCGAGCAGCGCGCTCGCCAGCGCCGATCCCATGTCTCCGAGCCCGAGCACGGACACCGTCTTCTGGTTCATCGCAACTCCTTCCGTCGACGTCCACCCTGCTCGGGCCCGCTCACGGTCCGCGCACGATCGGCTGGGGGTCGCGGTGGAAGGAGTGCCGGTCACTGACCGCCCGGCGCGGCGCTGAGCTCGGTCGCGGCCCAGCTGGCGAGGAGTTGGAGCGACTCGGCGGAGGGCGAGCCGGGGTCGGCGGTGTAGGCGGTGAGGGTGAGGCTGGTGTCGGTGGTGAGCTGCATGGCCTCGAAGTTGAGGGTGAGCTCGCCGACGGCGGGGTGGCGGAATCCCTTGACGCCGGTGCGGTGCAGGCGGACGTCGTGGGCGGCCCACCGGGTGCGGAAGTCCTCGCTGCGGGTGCACAGCTCGCCGATGAGGTCGGACAGGCCCTTGTCGTGGGGGTCGCGGCCGGCTTCGGTGCGCAGGATCGCGACCGAGGTGCGGCAGGAGGCGTCGTAGTCGGGGAAGTAGTCGTGCGCGGCGGGGTCGAGGAAGCCGAACCGGGCGAGGTTGGGTGGCGTGTGCTCGCTGGTGCGCGTGGGGCTGTCGAAGACGGGTGAGTACAGCGCTCGGGCGAGCGGGTTGGTGGCGAGGATGTCCAGGCGGCCGTTGCGGACGAACGCGACCGTGGTGGTCATCGAGTCGATGATCTGCTGCACGATCGGACTGACCCGCTGCGGGGCCCGCCGGCGCTGCCCCGACCTGGCCTGGGGGCGGCCAGCGGCGTTCGCGGCGCGGGCGAGGTCGAACAGGTAGACGCGTTCGGCTTCGTCGAGCTGGAGCGCGGCGGCGATGGCGTCGAGGACGCCGTCGGAGGCTCCGGCGAGGTTCCCCTTCTCCAGCCGGGTGTAGTAGTCGGCGGACACGCCCGCGAGCATCGCGACCTCTTCGCGGCGCAGGCCGGGGACCCGGCGGTTGCCGCCGTAGACGGTCAGGCCGGCCTGCTCCGGGGTGATCTTGGCCCGGCGGGTGACCAGGAAGTCGCGGACCTCGCTGCTCTTGGCGCTCATGCCATGAACGGTACGACCGAACCCCGGGGCGAGGGGGGTTCTGCCAGAACCCGGAACGATGCGACCTCCCGCGTTCACGCAGGTGGGCGTTCCCTCGAGGCGTGACGACATCGAGCACCGCAGGCCCCCGGCCGCTGGTCAGCGCCGAGCCCGGCAGCCGTCGGCCGGCAACCCCGCCAGAACAAGTGATCCACAGAGGACAGTCCAGAGAGGACGACGTCGTGACCGACGAGAGCACCGACCGGGCACCCTCCGGAGCGGAGAAGATGTTCGGCGACTTCGCACCGGGGCTGGTGCACTTCACCGACGACGTGCTCTTCGGCGAGGTGTGGAAGCGCACCGAACTCACCCCGAAGGAGCGCAGCCTGGTCACCGTCGCCGCGCTGACCACCAACGGCAACACCGAGCAGCTGGTCTACCACCTCGGCCTGGCCAAGGAGAACGGCAACACCGAGGCCGAGCTGGTCGAAGCGATCACCCACCTGGCCTTCTACGCGGGCTGGCCCCGGGCGATGGCCGCGATGGCAGTCGCCAAGCAGGTCTTCGACCGGTGACGAGTCCACATCGGACCAACCCACCCGACCAAGGAGAACATCGTGGAACACACCCAGGTCAACGACACCGCCAAGGCCCCGTCCACCGCATTCACCGGTGATGTGCACGTCACCCCGATCCAGAAGGCGCAGCCGCCGTCGCGGCTGATCGCAGCCCTGGTCCGGTTCACCCCGGGTGCCCGCACCAACTGGCACTCCCACGCCAACGGCCAGGCCCTGCACGTCACCGAAGGCGTCGGCTACGTCGTCAACCGCGACGGCCAGGTGATCCGCATGCGCGCCGGCGACACCGTGTGGACCCCGCCCGGCGAGGAGCACTGGCACGGCGGCACCAGCACCACCTGCATGAGCCACATCGCCATGCTCGAAGGCACCGACGATAGCGACGGCACCACCTGGCTCGAACCGGTCACCGACGAACAGTACGCCGCCGCCCACCAGCACAGCTGAAGCCGCGGCGGCCGTAGGCCCCCGCCCGCCGCTTCGAGGGCGGTCGGTCGGGGGTGCTGGCTAAGGTGAGGTCGTGCGTTTCGGAGTGCTCGGGCCGTTGGAGGTGTGGACCGCCGGGGGTGAACCGGTCGTCGTTCCCGAGGCCAAGGTCCGCGTCCTGCTCACCGCGCTGCTCGCGCACGACGGGCCGGTGTCGGCGGATCGCCTGGTCGACGCCCTGTGGGGCGCCGAGCTCCCCGGCAACCCGACGAACACGCTGCAGACGAAGGTCTCCCAGCTGCGCAAGGCCATCGGCCGCGAGCTCGTGACGTACCGCCCCGCCGGTTACGCGCTGGCTGTCGACCGGGACGCCGTCGACGCGCACCGCTTCCGCGGTCTCGTCGCGCAGGCCCGCGCGACGGCGTCGCCCGATGCACGCCGGGCACTGCTCGCCGATGCGTTGGGGCTGTGGCGGGGATCGGCGTTCGCCGACTTCGCCGACGAGCCGTTCGTGCAGGCCGCCCGCCACCGCCTGGCCGAGGAGCACCTCGACGCGCTGGAGGAGTTCGCCGAAACCCGCCTGGAACTGGGCGAGCACACCGCGCTCATCGGCGAGCTCGGCGAACTGGTGGCCGCGAACCCGCTGCGGGAGCGGCTGCGCGCGCTGCAGGTCCGGGCGCTCTACCGCGCCGGGCGGCAGAACGAGGCGCTGGCCAGCCTCGCGGACCTGCGGGAACGGCTGGCCGACGAGCTGGGCATCGACCCGAGCCCGGAGCTGGTCGAACTCCAGCAGGCCGTGCTGTCCCAGGACACCTCGCTCGCTCCCCCGCCCGCCGCCGCGCACAACTTGCCGACCCCGCTGACCGATCTGGTCGGGCGGGACGGCGAGAGCGCCCGGGTACTGGCGCTGCTGAGATCGTCCCGGCTGGTCACGCTGACCGGGCCGGGCGGTGTGGGCAAGACGCGGCTGGCGATCGAATCGGCCCGCAGCGCGGCGTTCCGGGACGGCGTGTGGCTGGTCGAGCTGGCCGGGATCCAGCCCGAGGCGGGCGCCTGCCCGCTGGAGCACGCCGTGCTCGCCGCGCTGGACGTGCAGGAGGCCGCGCTGTCGACGGCGGATCCGCTGGTGGACGCGTTGCGCGCGAAGGAAGTCCTGCTGGTGCTGGACAACTGCGAGCACGTGATCACCTCCGCCGCGACGATGGCCGCGCGGCTGCTGCGGAAGGTGCCGGGGCTGCGGATCCTCGCCACCAGCCGGGAAGCGCTGGGCATCGCGGGTGAGACCCTGCTGCCGGTGCCTCCGCTGGACGTGCCTGATGCGGGCGCCGACGTCGACGCCGTCCGCACCTCGGCCGCCGTCCAGCTGTTCACCGCGCGAGCCGCCGCCACGTCACCCGGTTTCGACGTCGACACCTCCAACTCCGCTTCGGTGGCGGCGATCTGCCGCCGCCTCGACGGCATTCCGCTGGCGCTGGAGCTGGCCGCCACCCGGATCCGCGTCCTCGGGGCGAAAGCTCTCGAGTCCAGGTTGGACGATCGGTTCGCGCTGCTGAACTCCGGCCACCGCGATGCACCGGAGCGCCAGCGGACGCTGCACGCGATGATCGACTGGAGCTGGCAGCTGCTGCCCACCGCGGAGCGAATCGTGTTGCGCCGCTTGGCGATCCACCGCGACGGCTGCACGCTGTCCACCGCCGAAGCGGTGTGCTCCGGCGACGGTGTCCGCCCGGCCGAGGTGCTGGACCTGCTGGCCCGGCTGGTGGACCGCTCGCTGGTGGTCGCGGCGGAATCGGCTACCGGCGAGCTCCGCTACCGGCTGCTGGACAGCGTCGCCGCCTACTGCTCGCAGCGGCTGCGCGAAGCCGAGGAGCACGACATCGTGCGGCAGCGGCGCAACGAGCACTACGCAGCCCTCGCCGAACAGGCCGAAGCCCAGCTGCGCGGCCCTGACCAGCGACGATGGCTCGAACTGCTGGACGCCGAGGCGACCAATCTGCGCGCTGCGCTCGACGACGCCTCGCCGGAGCTGGCGTTGCGGCTGGTCACCTCGCTGGCCTGGTACTGGTTCCTGCGCGGCAGGCTCAGCGAGGCCCGGCAGTCGCTCGCGGCGGCGCTGGCCGGCTCGGGCGGGGCGGGTGTGAGGATCCGCTCGTTGCCCGGGGTGGCGTTTTCTAGCAGCATCGCGGCGTGACGAGTGCTTCCAACGCCCTGGGTGGCGTGTTCCAGTTGACCGCGGACCGCCAGGTCAGCCGGGTCGGGTTCGGCGCGATGCAGTTGGCCGGGCCCGGTGTGCTCGGCCCGCCCGCCGACCGCGAGAAGGCGGTCCAGGTGCTGCGGCGCGCCGTCGAGCTGGGCATCGACCACATCGACACCAGTGACTTCTACGGCCCGTGGGTGGTCAACGAGCTGATCGCCGAGGCGCTGCGCCCCTACGGCGACGGCCTGGCGCTGGCCACCAAGATCGGTGCCTACCGCGATCACGAGGGCGGTTGGCTGCCGCTGAACCACCCGGACGCGCTGCGCGCCCAGGTGCACGACAACCTGCGCCGCCTGCGGCTGGAGACGCTGGACCTGGTCTACCTGCGGCACACGGTGGACCGCGGGATCTCGCTGGCCGATCAGCTCGGCGCCCTGGCAGAGCTGCGCGAGCAGGGCCTGGTGCGCGGCATCGGTCTGTCCAATGTGTCCGTCGAGCAGTTCGAGGAAGCGCGGCAGCACGTCGAGATCGCCGCGGTGCAGAACCTGTACAACGTGGTCAACCGGACCTCGGCGGAGCTGCTGGCGAAGACCGCTGAAGCGGGCGCGGCGTTCGTCCCGTTCTTCCCGCTGGGCTCCGGTTTCGCGGACAGCCGGGCGCGCGAGGACGAGGTGCTGCGCGGCATCGCCGAGCGCCACGGCGCGACGCAGGCGCAGGTTTCGCTGGCCTGGCTGCTGCGCCGTTCGGAGAACGTCCTGCTGATCCCGGGCACGTCCTCCCCGGCGCACCTGGAGGAGAACACGGCGGCCGCCACCGTCGAGCTCTCCGACGCCGACGTCGAAGCCCTGAACGCTCTGGTCGCCGACGGCGAAACCCTCGAAGAGGCGCACTGAAGCACGCACCCGGGGTGGCGGTTCCTGGCGGGACCGCCACCCCGCTTCGCGAAACCGCCCGCAGCACCTGGGGAAACGGGGTCCCGCGATCAGCTGAATGACGATCTCGATCGATACGGAAATCGCATCGGGATTACGCCCTGCGGGGTGGGGTGGTGTCACCCAGTAGTCTGGTCGACACGCAACGGTGCGAATGCGAGGCAGACGTGACCGAACCAGCCACCACCTGGGTGCCCGACGAAGTCGACGAAGAGGTCCCCAGCGCAGCACGGCTCTACGACTACCTGCTCGGCGGTGCGCACAACTTCGCCGCGGACCGCGCGCTGGCGGAGAAGTTCCTGACCGCGCTGCCCAGCGCGAGGGACGTCGCCCGCCTCAACCGGGCTTTCCTGCGCCGCGCCGTGGTCTTCATGGGACAGCACGGCGTCCGGCAGTTCCTCGATGTGGGCTCGGGAATCCCGACGGTCGGCAACGTGCACGAGATCGCCCAGACCGCCGATCCGCAGGCGCGCGTGGTCTACGTGGACTACGAGTCCGTGGCCGTCGCGCACAGCCAGCTGCTGCTCGACGGCAACGAGCGCGCCACCATCCTGCAGGCCGACATGGTCGAGCCCGAGTCGATCCTCCAGCACCCGGACACCCGGCGGCTGCTGGACTTCGACCAGCCGATCGGGCTGATCATGGCCGGGGTCTTCCACTTCGTGCCGCACGAGGCCGACGCCCCGGGGATCATCGCCCGCTACCGCGACACGCTGGCCCCCGGCAGCTTCCTGGCGCTGTCGCACTTCACCGCCGACATCAGCCCGGACGAGATGGCCGGTGTCGTCGAGGTGATGCGGCGCAGCG
Source organism: Saccharopolyspora sp. NPDC002686 (assembly GCF_040295745.1). Lineage (NCBI taxonomy): Bacteria > Bacillati > Actinomycetota > Actinomycetes > Pseudonocardiales > Pseudonocardiaceae > Saccharopolyspora > Saccharopolyspora sp. NPDC002686. The sequence continues at coordinate 13,025 of NZ_JBEOVY010000119.1, read as the reverse complement.
CCGACCCGATCCACACCCGCACGCACGCCGAGGTCACCGAGCTGTTCACCGGCTTCGAGCTGGTGGAGCCGGGCGTGGTCGGCACCGCCCTCTGGCGGCCCGACCGGCCCGAGCAGGCCGCCGACGAGCCCGGCGGTTCGCAGATCTACGCGGGGGTGGGACGCAAGCCATGAGGCGGGCGCGGGGGCGCCTGCCGGTTCCACGATGATGTTAGGAAAGGTGTGACTGGGGCGGAGCGCCCGACGAACGTTGCTGGACGGTTGAGATGAGCGAGGGTACGGCGGACGAGCCGCATCGCGTGCTGGTTCCCCAGCGCCGCGATGGTGGCTGGCGGGCCGAGGTCGCCCGCCGCTGGGCCGCGCAGCTGAGCACTGCCTCCTACATCCCGCTGTCCCGCGCGACCGTCGAGGAGGTGCTCGGCGAGCTGGTCGACCGCATCGTCGCGGCGCTGGACGACCCGTCAACCCTGGCCGAGACCGGTCGCGACGTCGGCGCCCGGCTGGTGGAGATGCACGCCACCGGCGAGTCCAGCCTGCCGCTGAGCCTGGACCTGCTCCGCGAAGCGCTGGTGCAGCGCTTCGGCGAGGACGAGGTGCACCGGATGCTGGTGCTGGTCGCGGCGATCGCCGCCGGCTACGCGGCCGCGGACCGGGAGAGCACGTTCGTGCAGCAGGAGACGCTGAAGAAGGCGCTGCTGCGCGCGAAGCTCAAGGCCGACCGGGAGCTGGCGGCCAGCGAGGCGCGGTTCGGCGAGGTGTTCACCACGACGCCGATCGGGGTCGCGATCTGCGATCTGGAGGGCAAGTTCGTCCAGGTGAACCCGGCGTGGGAGCACACCCTGGGCTACCGGGACGCGGCCCTGACCTCGATGACCATCCACGACCTGTTCCACCCCGAGGACGCCGAGTACCTGGCGGCGGCCTACCGGGAGCTGGCGGAGGGCGGCGGCGCCAAGCGCCTCAGCGACCGCAAGCGCCTGCTGCGCGCCAACGGCGAGGAGGCCTGGGCGTACCTGGCGGTTTCGGTGCTGCGCGACTCGAACGGCGCGCCCCTCAACTTCGTGACGATGGTCGAGGACATCACCGAGCTGCACATGCTGCAGGCCCGGTTCCAGTACCAGGCGCTGCACGACGTGCTGACCGGGCTGCCCAACCGGCAGTACTTCTCCACCCGGCTGGAAGCCGCGCTGGTCAACTTCCCGCGCGAGTCCCGGATGACGCTCTACCACCTGGGCCTGGACGGGTTCGAGCTGATCAACGACGGTCTCGGCTACGAGGTCGGCGACCTGGTGATCAAGACCGTGGCGCGGCGGCTGGAGCAGCTGGTCGAGGACGAGGAGGCGCTGGTCGCCCGCTTCGGCGGCACCGAGTTCGCCATCCTGGTGTGGGAGCAGGAGAAGACCCCGCCGGTGCCCGAGGTCGTCCGGCTGATCAACGACCTGCTCGCCGAGCCGGTCTACGTCGGCGACCAGGGCATCGCGGCCTCGGCGAGCGTCGGCGTGGTGCAGCGGCAGGTGTCCGAGGCGGAAGCCTCGACCATGCTGTGGGCCGCCGACGTCGCGCTGCGGCGCGCGGAAGCGGCGGGCAAGCGGCAGTGGGCGCTGTTCGACCCGGACCGGGCGCCGGAGGAGCGGATCGAGTCCAAGCTGGCCGCGGTGATGCCGGGCGGGCTGGAGCAGGGCGAGTTCGACGTGGTCTACCGCCCGATGGTGCGCCTCGACGGCTCCGGGCTGCTCGGGCTGGAGGCCGGGCTCCGCTGGGACACCGCGGAGAACGACACGCTGGACCACGACGGGTGCCTGCGCCTGGCGGAGCGCTCCGGGGTGACGCTGTCCTTGCGGGACTGGATGGTCGACACCGCGTGGCGCCAGATGTGCGAGTGGCACACCGACGGGCACCGGGTGCAGCTGAACCTGTCGTTGAGCCCGAACCAGGGCCAGGACCCGGACCTGGCGGCGGTGATCCACCGGGCCCTGGACTCCTGCGACATCGAGCCGGAGTGGCTGCGGCTGTGCCTGCCGATGGTCGCGGTCCGCGGCGACAACGAGGAAACCCGCGACAACCTCCGGTTCCTGAGCAGTCGCGGCATCAAGGTCTCGCTGCACGGCTTCCAGGGTTCGCCGGAGGAGTTGCGCCTGCTGCGGGAGCTCCCGGTGGACGCGGTGCGCTTGGCCGACGAGGTCGTCGCGATAGTGCACGACTCGGAATCCGGCGACGAGCCGGAGGTGCAGGCGATCCGCAGCCTGGTTCCCCTGACGCGGGCTTGCGGCGCGCAGCTGTGGGTCGGCGGCGTGACCAGCGAGCAGCAGGCCGAGATCTGGCGCGAGATGGGCGCCGAAGTCGCCTCCGGCCGCTACTTCGGCGATCCGCTGTGCTCCTTCGACGTCCCCGACTTCCTGCGCGGCGGCTGAGGGGCACCTCCGCTCGGGAGGTGCCCCCGATCCGATCAGTCCGACAGCTCGACCATGCCGGTCTTGGCGTCGTAGCGCTGCAGGTTGACGACGAGCTGGCCGGCGTTGTGCATCTTCGGCACCCGCTTCTGCGCCGTGCCCGACTCCTCGGTGTCCGATGTGGACTCACTGGTGCCGGGGTCCGGCGGTGCGGGCTGGGTGATCACCACGGTCAGCGGGGCGGCCGGGGGCGCGGGCTGCTGCGCGCAACCCGCCGTGGTCAGCGCGACCAGGCCCAAACCCGTTGCTACCAGTGCGATTGCCCGGCGGCGGTAGTTCATCGGTGGAACTCCTCGAATCGTCCTGAGAAGAGGGGATCTTCCTTGCGCCTCTCTAGACGGGCGGAGCGAACCGCGGGTTGTTCCGAAAACGATCAACTTCTGGTGTGTTCGCGATAACCGCACGTGGACGATTTCCCCGAAGTGCAACGGAAGGCACCCCCTGCCCCTACGATGCGCGAGTCGTGTCGTGGGCATGTGCGACCCTCGATCCGGACCGAGACCCACCGGTCCGCGAACGCCACCACGCTGATCGGAAGGCTGAATGCTCGTTCACCGCGCTTACATCCCCGACGCGCAGCGCCCGGAGTCCTTCGACACCTGGCCGTACACGGTGCCGTGCGTGGCCGAGCTCGCCGAGCGCGGTCTGACCTTCAACGCTCCGGTGACGATGCTGGTCGGGGAGAACGGTTCGGGGAAGTCGACGCTGGTCGAGGCGCTCGCGGAGAGCTTCAAGCTCGACTCGCACGGTGGGCGGGCGGGCCGCAAGTACGTCAACGACCGGCCCAAGACCCCGCTGGGGGAGGTGCTCGCGCTGGAGACCACCCCGGCCGGGCGGAGGATGCTCACCGGACCGCGAACCAGTCGCAAGGGGTTCTTCCTCCGCGCCGAGACCGCGTTCGGGCTGCTGAACACGATCAGCGCCCTGGAGCTGTACGGCTATTGGGAGGAGGACACCTCGACCATGTCGCACGGCGAGGGCTTCCTCACCGTGTTCGAGTCGATGTTCCGGGAGCGCGGCTTCTACGTGATGGACGAGCCCGAGGCCGCGCTGTCGTTCGAGTCCTGCCTCAAGCTGGTGGCGCTGATGCACCGGCTCGGCGAGACCGGCGCGCAGGTGGTGTGCGCGACGCACTCGCCGATCCTGGCCGCCACGCCCGGCGCGGACATCGTCGAGGTGGGCGAGCACGGCACCCGCAGGACGAGGTGGGACGAACTCGGGCTCGTCGACCACTGGCGCCGCTACCTGGCCAACCCGGACAGCTACCTCCGGCACATCGTCGACTGATCGCTCCGCTGGTGATCGGGCTGGATCCGCATCGTCCGGTCAGCGCACCGAGGAGGCGGTGAGGCGCCGCAGGGACTCGGCTGCTGGTGGTCCCCACGTGGCCTTTCCTCCCGGGTGGCCGTGGACTCCGGCATCGCCGACGAGCGCGCAGACGAGCGCCTTCACCAGCGCCCAGCCGCGGGCGCGGCGCCGGGTCGCCGCGTCGGCAGCCGGCGAATAGCTCTGGTGGAAGCGGTCGACGGCCCCGTCGGGCAGCAGGAGCCAGCAGGCGGCCAGGTCGCAGGCCGGGTCCCCGGCGCACATGTCGCCGAAGTCGACCACGCCGCAGAAATTTCCGTCCCTCGTCAGGAGGTTCGCCGGGTGCAAGTCCCCGTGCAGCCACAGCGCCGGACCTGTCCAGGCGGGCGCGGCCAGCGCGTCGTCCCAGACCTCGCGCACGGCGTCCGGGTGGGGGACCAGCCCGCGATCGGTCGTCTCCGCCAGGAGAGGGCCGAAATCTTCGCTGATGTCGGCCAATGGAGAACCTCGGCGGTGCCGGCCGGTCGGTGCGTCATCAGGCGCGGGCTGGTGCAGGGCCGACAGGAAGGCCGCCAACGTGTCGGCCGCTTCCGCGCCGCGAGTCGCGGGGGCGCGGTCAGCAGGTTCACCGGGGACCCACGTGGTGACGATCCAAGAGCGCGGGAACCGCTCCGAGGGCCGGCCCAGGCGCTGCGGAACTGGGATCGGCAAGGGGAGGCGCGGCGCCACGGCAGGCAGCAAGGCGTGCTCCTTGCGGAGCAGCTCGTCCGCGCCCTCGGTGGCCCAGGGCAGCCGGACCGCGAGGTCGTCGCCGAGCCGCCACAGCTGGTTGTCCCAGCCACGAGCACCGAACGTCACGGGCAGGTCGGCCAGGTCGGGGTGCTGCTCCCGGAGCAACTCCGCGATCAGATCCGCGGTGATCTCATCTCCATCGTCGGTCACAGCAGCGACAGTAGCGCTCGCGGACGTGGGAAGGGCCCCGCCAGATCCTGGCGAGGCCCTTCTCCGTCGTCACCGCGTCAGCGCTGGTAGACCGGCTGGGTTTGCGGGTTGAACTCCTCGTACCTGACGTTCTTCGCGTTGTTCGTCCGCGGGTCGTTGATCTCCAGGACGTCCAGGCCGTCCTGGATGCCGCTCGAGTAGACGTAGCCGTTGTAGTAGTACGCCGACCACGAACCCGAGATCTCCAGCTTGCCCGGGTCGAACGGGGTGCGGTCGAAGTAGCCGATCTCCTTCGGGTTGGCCGAGTCGCTGAAGTCCCACACCGACACGCCGCCCTGGTACCACGCCTGCACCATGTAGTCGCCGCTCTTGGTCGGGATCAGCGAACCGTTGTGCGCCACGCAGTTCTCGGTGTCCTCCTGGAACCGCGGGATCTTGTAGTAGCTGCGGAACTCCAGCTTCGCGTCCGCCCCGGAACCGGCGATGTCGTAGATGCCGTTGGCACCGCGGGTCGGACCGGTCTTCTCGTTGCAGGTGGCCGCGCCGCCGCCACCCAGCTCGTCGGTGAAGACGACCTTGGTGCCCTCGTTGTTGAAGGTGGCGCTGTGCCAGAACGCGAAGTTCTCGTCGTCGCGGACCTGGTTGATCACGCGCGGCTTCTCCCGGTCGGAGATGTCGAACAGCACGCCGTCACCCATGCAGGCGCCGGCGGCCAGGTCCTTCTCCGGGAACGCGGTGATGTCGTGGCAACCGGTGGTCGCGCTGGTGTAGCCGTTGCCGGGGTTGCCGCCGTCCGGGAACAGCACCGGCGCGTCGACCAGCACCGGCTCGGCCGGGTTGTCCAGCGGCACCTTGATGATCGAGATCTTGTCGTGCGGCGGCTGGCAGCCCGGGAACTCCGCTCGCGGACCGTAGGAGGAGACGTAGATGTAGACGTCCTTGCCCGCCTTGTCCGGCACCAGGGTGTTGGTGTGCGAACCGCAGTCGGTGGAGATGGCGGAGACGTAGCGCGGCTCGGCCGGGTTGCTGACGTCGTAGATCCGCATGCCCTCCCAGCCGTTGGGGTCGGCCGCGGTGGTCGACTCGCTGGTGCACGTGTCGTTCGTGCGCGGGTAGTCGACGGAGACGAACAGCAGGTTGCCCGAGATCGACACGTCGCCCTGGCCGCCGGGGCAGGCCACCTGCGTGACGATCGACGGCTTGGTCGGGTTCTTGATGTCGTAGACCACGAACCCGTCGTAGTTGCCGACGTAGGCGTGGTCGCCCTTGAAGGCGATGTCCGTGCCGTAGGCGTTCAGCGTGTTGAACGGTTCCTGCTTCGGCATGTTCGCGACGTGCCTGATGTTGTCGCTCTTCTGGACGTCACCGGTCGGCCCGGCGACGGTGCGCTCCGCCGCAGGCTCCGGGGCGTCGTGCGCCGGGGTCGCGGCCGAGGCCGGTGCGAGGACCAAACCGAGGGACACAACGCCGAGTGCCGCGCCCAACGTGCGCCACCTGGGAGTACGTCTCAAAACCATCCACCCCTGCTGCTCGGGTCGGTCACCGCCCCTGGTGAGGGCAGCTGCGACCAGCGGCGCATCGAAACCGCCGCCGGAGATCAGTATTGTTTTGCCCGGTTCTGGACCCAATAGGCCAGTTGGCCGCTTTTGCCGCCGGATCCCATCTGGCGGACTCGTTTTGCGCGACGGCGCCGCTGGGCTAAACGCCTTCGGTGCTGGAAGGTGGACGAGATCGTGGAACTGAGGAGGACTGGATGCGCCGGTTGACCGCCGCGTTGCTGATCGCGGTTGCTGGACTCGCCGGATGTTCGGCCGAGCAGCCGGAATCGCCGAAGGTGGTGCTGCCGGGCGCACCGGGGGACCAGCCGCGGGTGGTGTCGAGCGTCGAGCCGGAGGCCGGCGTCCCGGTCGACGCGGAGGCGGACTACCTGCGCATGATGATCGCGCACCACCAGCAGGCGCTGGAGATGACAGCGCTGGCACCGGATCGCGCCCAGCACCCGAAGGTCCGGGCGCTGGCGGAGCGCATCGGTGGCTCGCAGGGGCCGGAGATCGGTGCCATGCAGGGCTGGCTGGCCAGCCGCGGTCTCGACGAGCAGCCCGGCCATGACGAGCACAGCGGCCACGGCCAGCACGGCCAGCCGACCGGGCACGACCACTCGACGATGCCGGGCATGGCGACGCCGGAACAGCTCGCCCAGCTGGGCAATTCCACCGGCGCCGACTTCGACCGGCTCTTCCTGCAGCTGATGATCGCCCACCACGAGGGCGCCCTGACGATGGCCACCGACATCATGACCAAGGGCCGCGAGGAACAGGTCCACGCGATGGCCCAAGACGTCCTGGTGACCCAACAAGACGAGATCAACACCATGCGAGGGCTGCAGGAAGAGGTCGGCTGACCAGTCGGCTCACCGCTCGACGAGCGCGTGTCCCGACAGGAGCGTGATGACGAGAGCTACCGCCGTCAGAACGGAAGCGACCCACACAGGAGCGAGCGTTCCCAGCCCGGTTGCGAGACCGAACGCACCGAGAGCAGGCCCAGCAGCGGCTCCGATGTTCAGCGCGGCGGTCGCGTATGAACCACCCATCGTCGGCGCGCCCGAGGCGGCGTAGAGGACCCGTGTGATCAGGGTGCTGCCGACACCGAACGACAGCATTCCCTGAACGAGAACCAGAACGATGAGAAGCACGGGATGCGACGCGAACAACGCCAGCACGACCCACCCCGCCAGCAGAAGCGGTCCACCGACAGCGAGCACGAGGCCAGGCCGTTGATCCGACAGCCGCCCTGCGATCGTGACACCGAGGAACGATCCGACGCCGAACATCACCAGCGCGATGGAGATCCACCCATCAGCCAGCCCCGCAATCCCGGTCACGACGGGTGCTAGGAAGGTGAAAGCTGCGAAGGTGCCGCCGTTGACCAGTGCGCCGAGCGTCATCGCGAGGACGAGCCGAGGCGAGCCCAACTGGCCGAGCTCGGCCAGGAGCTTCGGCGAGACGGCCTTGGTCGCCATCTGGCCGGGCTTGTTCGCGACTTCTCGAAGAATCCCGATGGCCGCAGGAATGCAGAGGAGGGCAATTGCCCAGAACGTCGTGCGCCATCCCATCGCGATGCCGAGCAGCGCCCCGGCAGGCACGCCCGCGACATTCGCGATCGTCGTGCCGGACAGCAGGATCGACAGGGCTCGCCCTTTGCGATTTCCGGGCACGAGAGCGGTTGCGGTGCTCAGTGCGACGGCAAGGATTCCGGCGTTCGCGAGCGCACTGATCACACGGGTGACGAGGAGGAGCGGGAACACAGGTGTGATCGCTCCAACGACGTGGCAGCTCGAGAACACGAGCAGGCAGACGAGCAACGTGAGCCGTGGCGGCCACCGACGAGCGAACGCGGCCATCATCGGCGCGCCGACGACCATTCCGATGGCGAATGCGGAGGTCAGCAGACCTGCTGTGCCGACGGTGACGTCGAGATCGGTTGCAATCGCGGGGAGCAATCCCGCGAGCATGAACTCCGAGGTGCCCATGACGAAGACCGCTAGGGCAAGCACGTGGAGAGCGAAAGGCATCGAGTGCTCCGAGGTGAGAGATCGAACGTGGTCTTCTCGTCACCACGGCCAGCGGCCCGGAGTACGCCAGACACCCCCGTGCGGGGCTGGGGCGCTTAGCAGTTCACGGGGCTGACGGTGTGACCGGCAGCCCCAGACGTGTCTGACTCGGGACTCGACATGGCGTGGACTCTACATGGGCTGGATGGCGATGTTCCTGGACGGTTGCCTGTGCGTCAGCGCGATGTCATTGCGCGCGGAGGAACGAAGTCCCTGGACACCACAGCTAATTCGATGGCTGTTGCGGGGCGGGGGTGGGAGCATCCCGGCATGACGAGATTCGGGCCCGTGCTGGATGTTCGTCCCTTGTTCGTCCGGGAGCGGGCGGAGCTGCTCGCGCTGCTGAGGTCGCTGAGTGCCGAGGACTGGGCGAGGGAGACGGTGTGCCCGGGTTGGGACGTGCACGACGTGGTCGGGCATGTCCTGAACGACTACGTGCGGCGGATTTCCGGGAGTCGGGACGGGTTCGCCGGGGCGACTTTCGCCAACGACGAGACCCTTCCGTCCTACTTGGCCCGCACCAACGACGAATTCGTCCGGGCCGCGCGCCAGTGCAGTCCCGAGTTGATGATCGAGCTGCTGGGGCACCTCGGCCCGGAGCTGGACCGGCTGTGGGCGGGCTTCGACCTCACCGCACCTGCTCCGCTGGACGTGTCCTGGGCGGGTCCGGGCCCGAGCCCGGCCTGGCTGGACATCGCCCGCGAGTACACCGAGTTCTGGGTGCACCAGCAGCAGATCCGGGACGCGGTGGGACGACCGGGCGCCGATCAGCCGGAGCTCGTGCACCCCGTGCTGGACACGTTCTTGCGAGGATTGCCGCACGCGCTGCGCGAAGTCGAACGACCGCACGGCACGGCGGTCCGAGTCGTCGTCACCGGCCCGTCAGGAGGAACCTGGCAGGCGGTATCCGACGAGGGGCGCTGGCGGATGGCCGGTGACGAGACTGAGCTCAGCGCCGGGGCGACGGTCACCATGCGACCGGACGATCTGTGGCGGCTCGCGACCAGGGGAATCACCGTTGCCGAAGCCCGCCGACGAGCAGACGCGGAGGGCGATCCTGCCCTGGTCGAGGCGGTGACGGCGCTGCTCGCGGTCGTTGCCTGAGCTCAGGCCTTCAACGCTGCTCGGACGATCGCGAGGGCTTCGTCGGCGGGGATTCCCAGGGCGTGGGTGATCTGGGCGTAGGTGGCTGCTGCTTCGGCCGCTCGGGCCGCTGACTGGTCGCCCGCGTCGGAGACGAAAGTGCCTGCGCGGCCCCGGGTTTCGATCAGGCCGACCTGCTCCAGCTCGCGGTAGGCCTTGGCCGCCGTGTTGGCCGCGATGCCCAGGTCCGCGGCGAGGGCTCGGACGGTCGGGAGCTTGGTACCCACCGCCAGCTCGCCGCTGCGGATCTGCTCGGCGATGGTCGACCGCACCTGCTCGAAGGGCGGCACGTCGGAGTTGGCGTCAACGCTGATCCGCATGGTCCATCGCTTCCGGTCGAGGTCAGTGCGGTCCCAGTATCCGCTCCAGTCCCGAGTGGACTCCAGCCGGGATCACGCCCGCCCGTACGGGGAGATCGACACACCCTTGGCGCACACGCTGCCGCCGGTCCACGGGGTTTCCTTGGCGTCGGAGGTGTTCGGCGGGTACACGGCGACGGTCTTCGGCTCGAGGCAGGGCGAGGACTCCGGGCTCGACGACCAGCCCAGCGGCGCGGTGAACCGCTCACCGGGCTTGATCTCCAGCAGCTCCTGCGTCGAACCGCTCTGGCTGGTGGGGATGCTGAGCTGCTGGTGGCCCGCGTCGTAGAACTTCAGCTCCGGGAATCCGCCCAGGTTGCAGGCCTCGGTGCCGACGTTGGCGATGAACAGGTCGGCCTCGCGGGCCACGTCCTCGTCACCGTGGTGCTCGACGCGCACCGACAGCGCGTCGGCCGTGCACTTGCCGAAACCCGTTCCCTCACCGGGGTGTTCCTCGGGCTGCCCGTTGCCCGACTGCTCGGAGGATTCAGCGGACTCCGAGGTTTCCCGTTCCGGCTGGTTCGGGTTCGGCTCGCCCACGGCGATGCCCCGCTGCCCGCCGTTGGTCGGAGTGGGGGCCGAAGCGCCCGACGCGCAGGAGCTGAGACCGACGCTGAGCGCGACGGCGGAGAGCACGGCGATGGTGGTTCGCTGGTGGCGCACTTTCACCCTTCCGGACGTTCGAGCAGTCCACCGTGGGACGTGCGCCGGGGCACCGGGGTTGCTTCGGATCTCAGGATTTCCGGAACGCGTCGGGCGCGCGCCAAGAGCGCGCCGAGGGGAGATCGGGCACGATGGGGAGCAGTTCGTTCAGGCGGGTGATCCGGAAGAGCCTGAGCAGCCGCTCCGCGGTGCACACCAGAACCAGGTCGCCGTCGTTGGTGCGCATCCGCTTCAGAGCACCGACCAGAACGCCGAGCGCCGTGCTGTCCATGAAGTCGACCCGGGTGAGGTCCACGATCAACCGGGTGGCACCGTCGTTCGCCGCGTCGATCAACCGTTCCCGCAGCGCGGGCGCGGTGTAGACGTCGATCTCGCCGCTGACGGAGATCAGCGCGACGTCGTCGGGCAGCCGCGTGCTGGTTGCGCTGAAGTCCATGTCGTCCACGGTATCGGCCGAACCCGATCCGGCGCCGTGCTCGCGCGGTCGGTGGCATGCTCATCGGCATGATCGGTTCGTGGTGGAAGTGGCCGGGGCGGGAAGTCGGGCGCGTTTCCGTGATGCCCGCCCGGTCGATCTGGATCGGGGCGCTGGTGCTGCTGGTGGTGGCGGCGGTCTCGATGTGGACGCTGCTCGCCCTGTTCGGAGCCGGAAGCCCGCAGGACAAGGTCCGCCTGGAGATCATCAAGCTGGCCGGCGGCATCGTGGTCGGCACCGGCGGTGCGGCTGCGCTGCTGCTCGCCGCACGGCGGCAACGCGCCACCGAACTGCAGCTGGCTCAGAACGAGCGGGATCTTGCGCAGAAGGAACGCGCCGCTGACGACGCCCGCCACGATGCCGTGGAAAGGCGGATCACCGAGCTCTACTCCTCCGCCGCGGAGCAACTGGGATCGGACAAGGCCCCGGTGCGCCTGGCGGCACTCCACGCGCTCGAACGGCTCGCCCAGGACAACCCCGGCCACCGGCAGACGGTCGTGGACCTCCTGTGCGCCTACCTGCGCATGCCGTTCGCCAATCCCGACACGACCGGCGCGGAGGAACGGGACGAACAACGTCAGGAACTCCAGGTGCGGCTCACCGCACAACGCCTGCTCACCGCTCACCTCCGTCCCGGAGCGGATTCGAAGTTCTGGGCCGATATGGATCTGGACCTGACCGGAGCCATGCTCGTCACGTGGGGCATGGAGGCCTGCCGCATCCGCAGCGCTTTGTTCGACGGAGCGGTGTTCAGCCGCGACGCTTCCTTCCGGCAAGTGGAGTTCGGGGGTGCGGCTTCGTTCCGCAAAGCCAGGTTTCGCGGTGCGGCTTCGTTCGACGGAGCTCGGTTCCATGAGAGGGCCGGGTTCGGCGAGGTGGAGTTCCTCGGTGAGGTTTCATGCCGCACGGCGGAGTTCGACGGCGCGGTTTCCTTCGACGAGAGCGTTTTCCACGATCCGGCCTCTTTCTCCGAGGGGAAGTTCAGCGGTACGTGTTCGTTCCGGCAGGTTGACTTCCGAGACGTGATTTCGTTCCGGGAGGTGGAGTTCGGCGACGCGGCATCGTTCGGTGATGCGGAGTTCCGCTGCGGGGCGTCCTTCGCGGGAGCGCACTTCCAGGACACCGCCTCGTTCGGTCTGGCGCGGTTCCAGGGCACGACTTCGTTCTGCGAGGCGGAGTTCTGGGACGTGCCGTGGTTCGACCAAGCCCAGCTGGAGGAGCTGGACCTCTCCGAGGCCTGGACCCTCGCACCTGACCGTGCGACCGATCAGGATTGGCTGCGGAGATTTCCCAGGTGGCGGCTCGTCGACGGAGAAGTGCCGGATGAGCAGCAGCGCCGTTGGTGGCGATTCGTACCGGACACCCGGGAAGTCGCCGACTAGGAACTGCTCCGGAACGCGTCGAGCAGCCGTTCCGCGGCCAGTCCTGCGGTCAGTTCTCCCGCCCGCACCTGGGATTCCACCTCGCCGAGGATCTGGCTGACTCCCGGGTGGTGCGTCAGCTCGGACATGAGCTGGTCGCGCACCAGCGCCCAGGTCCACTCGACCTGCTGGCGGCTGCGCTTGTCCGCGAACTCGCCGGTCTCGGTCAGCGCCTCCCGGTGCTGCTCGACCTGCTCCCACAGCGAGTCCAGGCCGAGGCCCTGCAGACCGCTGCAGGTCAGCACCGGCGGCGTCCAGCTGGCGCTGATCGGGGTGAGCAGGCGCAGGGCGCCGCGGAGTTCGCGGGCGGCCTTGCGGGCTTCGGCCGCGTGATCGCCGTCGGCCTTGTTGACCGCGATGATGTCGGCCAGCTCCAGGACGCCCTTCTTGATGCCCTGCAGCTGGTCGCCGGTGCGCGCCAGGGACAGCAGCAGGAAGCAGTCCACCATGCCCGCCACCGTCACCTCGGACTGGCCGACACCGACCGTTTCCACCAGCACCACGTCGAAACCGGCGGCCTCCATCAGCACGATGGTCTCCCGCGTCGCGCGCGCGACCCCGCCGAGCGTGCCCGCCGACGGCGACGGCCGCACGAACGCGGCCGGGTCGCTGGCGAGCTTGCCCAACCGGGTCTTGTCGCCGAGGATGCTGCCGCCGC
>NZ_JBEOVY010000118.1:0-20119 GCF_040295745.1 Saccharopolyspora sp. NPDC002686 | reverse complement strand
CGTGATCGCCAACGACGACCCGGTGCGCGCGGAGCACGCCGAGGACGCCGTGCGCCGGACCGAGGCGAAGTGCCGCACCAACCACCCGGGCTTGGCTTCGACGAGGTGTACACGGGCTGGGGCAAGACGGGCACGCTCTTCCACTTCATGCGCTACCCCGGCCTGGTCCCGGACGTGGTCACCACCTCGAAGTCGTTCGGCGGGCGGGAAGTCATCGATTTCCGGCTACGTTGCGCGGGAACCCATCTTCCGCCGGGCGTACGGCAACGTCGTCGACGCGACCTTACACAGCACCACGTACTTCGGGTTCGGGGAGGAAACGGCCACCGCGCTGGAGGCCGTCTCGATCGCGGTGGAGGACGACTATCCGTCCCTGGCGCGAAAACTGGGTGAGCGACTGGAGGCCGGGCTGCGGGGCATCGCGGACAAGTACCCCAAGCTGATCCGGCGGACCGCTGGGGTAGGCGCGTTACACGGCGTGTTCCTGCACACCGGAGGCACCCTCGTGGACTCCGCGCTCAAATTGGTCCCCTCGAAGTTCGCGCAGGACCCGCAGGCGCGGTCGAAGATCCTGACCGCGGCGGTCATCGCCGCTCTGTACCGCGACCACGACATCCTCACCTTCTACGGGTCCAACCGCGAGATCGCGTTGATCGTCTCCCCGCCGCTGGTCGCCACAGAGGCCGAGGTCGAACCGTTCCTCACCGCGCTGGACGAGGTGCTGAGCCGAGGAGCGGTCAACCTGATCAGCGGTCTCGTGCGGGAGAAGGCGTCCGTGTGATCTCGAGGCATTTCCAGCTGATCAGCAAGCAGACCGTGCTCACCAGCGGGGTGCAGTTGCGCGGAGTTCCCGTGCACGATCGCCTCACCTCGGGAATTTACATCACGACCGTTGCGTAAAATCGTGGGGCTCGATACGGTGCCTCCATCATCTAGCGCTCACAGCGGGATCTCCTGACCAACGTGAACGACCTAGCGGTGACCGGCGGGCGGACTTCTGGCCGCGGTCGACGCAGCTGAGTTGTTAGCGCTCGGCTTCTGTGCCTGGACCGGGTCGCCGGCGGTGCTCCAACGGCAGAAGAGGTGTGATGTGGCCATCGATGGAATCACCTACTCGTCGTTCAGCGGTTGGATCGATCCCCCGGGCGAAGTCCTGCCGGCTTTCGAGGGTGAACTCGCCTGCGATGTCGCCGTCGTCGGTGGCGGCTACGCCGGCATGGCAGCAGCGCTGCGGCTGGCCGAACGAGGTGCCGACGTCGCCCTGTTCGAAGCCGGGTTCTGCGGGGTCGGGGCGAGCTCCCGCAACGCCGGCCATCTGTCCGGCGCGCCGCCAGGCGATCCCCGGCTCCTGGGAGCGCTGCAGCCCCATCGCCTTCGGGGCATCGTCCAGTTCTCGCAGGAAGCGGTCCGCTTCACCGAAGAACTCCTCCAGCGGCTCGCGATCGACAGCGACTACGAGCCAACCGGCAACGTGGAAGCCGCCGTCTCACGCGGCCAAATCCAGAAAGTGCGGCGAACCGCGCAGATCCTCCACAAGGCAGGATCGGAGGCTGAGTTCGGCAGCGGGCGCGATCTCGGCTTGCCGGGAACGTTCCTCGCAGGCCTCTTCGAACCGCTCGGAGGGCTGCTGAATCCCGGCAAGTTCGCGCTCGGGCTCCGCGAGGCATTACTCGAATCGGGGGCGAGAGTGTTCGAGCGCACCCCCGTTCGAACCGTGGAACCCACGAGCGCGGGAGTCGTCGTCAACGTGCCGGGCGGCCACGTCCGTGCCGAGCGGGTCGTGCTCGCCACCAACGCCTATTCCCGCGAACTCGCGGTTGCCCCGAAACGGCTGGCAAATCCCGTGTGGGTCCGCATGGTCGAGACTGATCCGATCGATTCCGCACGCTTGGAAGCGACCGGCTGGAGGAGTCGTTCCGGCATCGTCACCAAGCACAACATCATGGAGAGCTACCGCCTCACGCCGCGCGGCACGATCGTCTTCGGTGTTCGCCGCCTCTCGGCCGGGCGGGGCGCACTGGAGTCCCGCACACCGGACCCAGCCGCCGTCGCTGACCTGGCCCGCGGCTTTCGCACCCGATTCCCGTCGCTTCGTGACGTCGCGCTGGATCGGACGTGGGGCGGGTGGATCGCGATGACGTCGCCGTGGCTGCCCGTCGCTGGTGAAGCCACGAAGAACGTCTCCTATCTCATCGGTTGCAACGGCCACGGCCTTGCCCAAGCGCCTTACCTGGGCACGCTGCTCGCGGACCGACTCGCCGGCGACGAGCTCCATGACGATCTCGGCACCGTATGGCGCGTGCAGCCGCGGTTCGCTCCCTCGCTCTTCTGCAGCCCGCTGACCTTGCGCACCATGTGGGCGATCGACCGGCTGTCAGACCGGCTTCACAGCAGCAAGCGCTGAATACTCCTGTCCCCAAGGCTTTCCAAGTTCGACCACGTCCGGACCGAATCAACCGAGAACGTACAGGAGGGCCAGTTGGTCGCCACGGGATACACGGAGCAGAACTACGGCGAGGTCACCGTGCTCAGCGGCACCAATCGGGGTGCGTATCCGTTCGGCAATTCCCTGCTGGTGCGCGGCACCGACGCCACGCTCGTCATCGATCCGTCGCTGTCGCTCGTCGAAGCCGCGCCGCCAGCGGATCTGGTCCTCATCAGCCACGCGCACGAGGACCACGTCGCCGGGCTCGGGAACTACGACGTGCCGGTCCACGTTCATGACGCGGACCTGGCTGCGCTGCAGTCCCGCGAGGTGATGGTCGCCGGATTCGGCCTCCCGGCCGACGCTGTTGCGGATGCTGACAGGGCACTGCGGGACAAATTCCACGTGCAGGGCTGGCCGGATGCCCAGGGCTTCACCAACGGCACCGAGTTCGACCTGGGCGGGCGGACTGTGACCGTGGTGCATCTGCCCGGTCACACAGCTGGTCACAGCGGCTTCTTGATCGAGCCGGACGGCTTTCTGTTCGTGGCCGATATCGACCTGAGCTCGTTCGGCCCGTACTACGGCGACCTCAGCAGCAGTCTGGTGGACTTCGAGGCGTCGATGCGCCGGTGCCGGGACATCGAGGCTCGCTGGTACGGCACAGCGCACCAGAAGGGCGTGATCGACGGTTCCGCCGAGTTCCGCAGGCGGCTCGACGATTTCGCTGGCGTGGTGGAGAAACGGGACGCGACACTACTGGAGTTCCTCGGCGAACCACGCAACATCGACGACATCGCCGAGCACCGTCTGGTCTACCGGCCGCACGTCGAAGGTGCGCACGTGACGCCGGTCGAGCGGCGGACAGCGAGCCAGCACCTGGATCGCTTGATCGGCAAGAGCCTGGTCGCGGAAGTCGAGCCAGGGCGATACCGCGCGACGTAGTCGCACTGCACCATCATCTGTCATTCGTGGAGGGAGTCCGCGCACTATGCATGACGTTGCGGTGATCGGTGCCGGTTTTGCCGGCGTGACCGCGGCCCGGGATCTCAGCCTTGCGGGCCATTCGGTGATCCATCTCGAAGCGCGCGACCGGATCGGCGGCCGGACTTACTCCGGCGAAGCCTTCGGCCGCTCGGTGGAGTTCGGCGGCGCGTACGCGCACTGGACCCAGCCGAATGTCTGGCACGAACTCGAACGTTACGAAATCAGCCTGTCCACGCCGCTGGCGGTCGAGAAGATCTACTGGCTCGCCGACGACGACGTGCACTCCGGGACGCCCGCCGAATACACCGCATTCGGCGGCCCGCTTGTCGCTCGATTCGTGGGTGACGCGCGGGAGTGGTTCCCGCGGCCGTTCGAGCCCGGCGCCGCCGAAACCAGTGCGATCGAGAAGGAAACGGTCGCGGACCGAATCGACTCCCTGCATCTGTCCACATGGGACCGGGATGTGCTCGACGGTGTGCTGTCATCACTGGTCTGCTCGTACGGCGAGCAAGGAATGGCGCAGTTCCTCCTCTGGGTCGCGACCAGCTTCGGCGGCTGGCACGCCTTCATCGAAACAGCTGGTCACTGGCCGATCGAGGGCGGGACCCGACGTCTGCTCGAAGCGATCGCGGGCGACTCGAAGGCCCAACTCCGCCTGTCCACACCGGTTGCAGCCATTGAGGACAACGGCCCCGGGGTCGTCGCGACCACCCGCGGCGGCGAGCGCATCCCGGCACGACGCGCCGTCATCGCCCTCCCGATCAACACCCTGAGCGACGTGGTCATCACGCCCCCGGTCGCGCAGTCGGTGCGCGAGATGATCGACCAACGGCACCCGATGAGGACGAGCAAGATCTGGGTGCGGGCCAAGGGCGAGATCGAACCCTTCGTGGCCAACGCTCCGGTTGGCAAGCACCCCATCAACACAGCCAAGACGGAGTACCGCCACGATGGTGACACGCTCATCGTGTGCTTCTGCTCCGACGCCTCAGCCATCAACGCTGAGGACCGTGAAGCGGTGCAGCAGGCCCTGCGGACCTTCGTGCCCGGCATCGAAGTGGTCGACACCGCCGCTCACGACTGGGTCGCCGACGAGTTCTCCCAAGGCACCTGGGTTCATCACCGACCTGGAAACCTGACCCGGGCGGTGCCGCTGATGCGCGAGCCCCACGGGCGCATCCATTTCGCCGGCGGCGACATCGCGGCGGTCGGTGTGGGCGGCATCGACGGCGCCATTGCTAGCGGCGCCAGGGCGGCCCGGGACATCGCTCGCGCCCTGGCCGACCACGGCGGCTGAGCACATCCGCACCGCCCCCGGGACGACGAGTTCACCGGTTACGAGCCTGACGTGCCCGGGATAGGCGCGATCAAGGTGAGCACGGCATCGATGAGCGCCTCGACCCGGCTCGGATCGAACCGCTCGGGCTCGAAGGGGAACATCATCATCCAGCCATCGCCCATGGCGGCGAGCTGGTCGGCGAGCAGGTCGGCGGGTATGTCGTCGCGGATGGTGCCCTGCGCCTGCCCGGCCTCGAGAATCTTGGTGTGCAGGCGGTGATAACGCGCGTAGCGCTGCTCGATGATGGATGCCAGAGCCGGTTCGTACCGCGCATGGGTGAGGAGTTGGGACATCACCGGCCAGTACTCGGGATCGCCGGTGGTCATCGCCAGCCACTGCTCATAGAGCAGCTTGATGTCGGCCTTGGCCCGGGCCGGCTCGAGCATCGCGTCGTAGCGGTCGAACCGGCTTTCGGCCAATGCGGTGACCAGCTCCTCCTTGTTCGCGAAGTAGTAGGTCACCGCCCCGGTCGTATATCCGGCACGTTCGGCCACCTTGCGCAGTGATGCCTTGGCGTAGCCGTCCTCCGCGATGACCGAGGCCGCCGCCTTCAGGATCTCTGCCCGCTTCGCGGCGTGGTCCCCGGCAGGGCGACCGCGTTGCGCGACCGGTTCGCCACCCGGCGGTGAGGCGTTCGTCTTAGGCACTCCATCGATTCTGCCACAGATTTTTCATAACGCTCGTTGTGTAAAAGCGTCGGATCTTCTACCGTGTTCCCCATCACACCGGATGTGAGAAAGGAAGAACCCATGGACGAGTCAGTGCGGGAAGCCTTCCGGAACGACGGCGCCGTCCTCATGAAGGACTGCCTCGACGAAGCGCAGCTGGCGCGGTGCCGCGAAGCGTTCGACTGGGCCGTCGCCAATCCCGGGCCGTACGTGTTCCAAGGGCTCGACGGGACCAAGCTGCAGACCCACATCGACAATGCCAACCCGCTCGCCAAAGACCGCCTGGACGACCTGGTTGCGTCGCTGCCGCTGGGCCGGATGTTCGCCGAACTGTGGGGCTCGGAGCACGTCTGGTACTTCGCCGAGGAAGTGTTCCTCAAAGCGGGCGGGAAAAGCGGTCGCGGTCCCTGGCACCAGGACACCGCGAACCTGCCGTGGGCCGGCCAGCACTGGGGCAACGCGTGGATCTCCTTCCAGCACATCCCCAAGCAGAACTCGCTGGAAATCGTCCGCGCCTCCCATCGCGGAATCCAGTACGACGGGGCCAGTTTCGCCGACCCCGACGATCCCACCGATCCGCTCTACGGTGACGGCACCCTGCCCCGCCTGCCGAACATCGACGCCGAGCGGGCTGTCGACCCCGACGCCTACGACGTGATCTCGTGGGAGGTCGATCCCGGTGACGTCGTTGTGCTCCATCCCCGTTCGCTGCACGGCGGCGCCGGCGTCGACGCCGGCTGCCCGGACCGCCACACCCTGGTGTTGCGCTTCTTCGGCGACGACGCCACGTTCCGGCCCCTTCCCGAATCGAACCCGCGCTACGCACGCAACGGCGTCCTGTTCGCCGAGGAGATGGCGAAGCTGAACCCCGGAGACCCGTTCCGCTCGCCCGTTTTCCGCCAGGTCGTCTGACCGGATCTCGCGAGGAGCATCGACGCGATGAAGCGCGAATCGATCAACCCACCCGGCACCCGGTCCACTTACGACTCGCTGCACTTCTCACAGGCGACCCGTGTCGGCGACCTGATCTGGGTGTCGGGCCAGGTCGGCATCGACGCCTCCACGAAAGCTGCCGCCGACGGCATGGAAGCACAGGCCCGGCTCGCGTTCGAAGGCGTGAAAGCCGCCCTCGAAGCCGCTGGCGCGAACCTGGCCGACATCGTCGAACTGACGACGTTCCACACCGATCTCCGCGGTGACATCGAAGAATTCATCGAGGTCAAGGACGAGTACATCCCCGACCGGTACCCATCGTGGACCGCGGTCGGAGTGACCCAGCTGGCCCGCCCTGAACTGCTGGTCGAGATCCGCGTCGTCGCCGTGGCCGGCAGCGGCAACAGCTGACCCGGATACGACACGCGAACGCGACATCCCGGCTGGGAGCATCCACGCAGCAGCTCCCCCTCACCGATGAATCAGCTTGCCCACGACCGCAGACGGGGCTGGCCTCGATCACCTTCCGGAATGGTGGCCATTCGAGGTCGACGTGACGGCGATAGCTGCATTTGATCTGCCGAAATCGGGTCTTTCTCGTCCACGCGTGCGATCGAGCTGTCGCATGAAAGGAAAAAGAATGACTCATCCAGAATCGGACAAGGCTTCCCGAAGATCGAAGTCCGCGGACTTGACGTCCAGGCTCGACCGCTTGCCGGCAATGGCCCCGCACGTCATCTGGATTTCGATCCTGGCCGCCAACCTGGCACTCGAATTCTACGACAACGCGCTCTTCGCCTACATCACACCCGCGATCCAGGAGCACGCCGGCCTCACGCTGGCCCAGATCGGTGCGGTCACCACCGCTTTCTTCGTCGGGATGATCGTCGGCGGCCTCGTCGGTGGCCGGATCGCCGACAGGTTCGGCAGGCGGTCGGTCATCGCGTGGTCGACCGCCCTTTACTCCCTCGGCGCACTGGCGACCGCACTCTCAGCGAACTTCGAGGTGATGGTCCTCGCCCGGGTCGTCACCGGGATCGGAGCGGCAGCGGCGACGTCGGTTCTGCTGGTCTACGTCGCCGAGATGTTCCCGAGCAAAACTCGTGGCCGGTTCGTGTCGATCCTGAACTTCGGGTTCGTGGTCATCGCCCCGGTGATCGCCCTGCTGGTGCTGCTCGCGATCCCCCACGGCGGGCCGGATACCTGGCGGCACCTGTTCCTCATCGGCAGCTGTGCATTGGTGATCGCTCCTCTGGTTCGTTTCGCCATGCCGGAATCGGTGCGCTGGCACCTCTCTCGCGGACAGCTCGATGCGGCGGAGAAGATCGTCGAAAAGCTCGAGGCTCGCGCGCTCCGTCGCGGACCGCTGCCCGAACCTTCAGTCATCGCCGGAGAAACAAGACGGCCGTCGCTGCGCGAGGTCTTCGGGAACAAGCGGATGATCGGCATTCTCCTCGTCGTGTCCGTGGGCTTCTTCGGCTCGACCCTGGGCTACTACCTGTTCCAGAACTGGGCCCTCTACTCACTCGTCTACGGCCTCAACTATCCCGAAACCGATGCGTACTGGATCCAGCTCGTCTGGAACGTCGTCTACTGCGTAACGCCATTCATCGCTCTGCTCTTCATGGACCGGATCGAGCGGAAGACCGTCATCTTCGCCACGTCGGTCATCACCGCCGTACCGCTGGTCCTGCTCGGTGTCTCCCCGTCCAGCTGGGTCGTCATCGCGTCGGGCGGAGCCGCCGCCATCGTGACCGGGCTCGTCGTCATCGCCTTCTACACCTACATCCCGGAAACGATGCCCACCGAAGTCCGCGGCCTGGGCAGCGGGATCGTCCTCAGCGTCGGACGGGTCGGCGGTGCGGCCTCCGGCTTCTTGGGTGCGGCGTTCTTCGCCAGCTGGGGCATGGGCGGCGTGATGGTCGCTGCGGCGGTCGCCTACGTCGTGTCCTCGGTCCTGGTCGTCCTGTTCGGTCCCCGGACCGCGAAGCGTCCGCTGGAAGGCGTCGCCGCCGAAGAGCTCGGCACCGCGACATACCCCAGAACCGCGGCAGCGGCCGGGAAAGCACCGATGCGGGAGACGAACGAGTAGGGGGCGTGGGAGCCGAATCCAACGCTGTATCCACGAAGGCAGACAAGGGAGAACCACTGTGTCCGATGCGCTGAAACCCGCTGCAGCAGCGACGAATTCCGGCGCCGAACTGCCCCTGTTCGCGCTGCCGCAGACGGAGCTGCTCACCCTCGACGTCAACGAAGTCCCCCTGGTGGACACCGAGCCCGGCACCAAGCTCCAGCTGCTCCGCCTGGATCTGGAAGCCGGCCGGTGGGTGGTCATGTTCCACATGGAGCCGGGCACCTCGGTGCCGATCCACTACCACACCGGCACGGCGGAGGTATTCACGCTGAAAGGCCGGTGGTACTACCAGGAATACCCGGATCAGCCGCAAACGACGGGCTCCTACCTCTTCGAGCCCGGCGGTTCCGTCCACACGCTGCACGCGCCGGCAGACAACACCGAGGACACGGTGATGCTGGTCATGGTCACTGGGGCCAACGTGAACTTCACCGAGGACGGCCAGTTCCACTCGATCATCGACGCGGTCAGCATCAAGCACTGGCTTACCGGCTTCGCCAAGGAACAGGGTGTGAAGCTGCGCTACATCAGCACCGGTGCGGCCGGCTATGTGGAGACGGAGGGCGCATGCGCGCCGTCGTGATGCAGGGTCGGCGGCTGCACCTCGCCGAGCTGCCGGACCCGGTGCCAGGCGATGGAGAGGTTCTGGTCGAGGTTCTCGCTTGCGGTATCTGCGGTTCGGACCTGCATTGTGCGCAGTACGGTGCGGAATTCAATGACTCGATACGCGCCGCCCACGGCACGGATGTCCTCGATCTCGACCGGCCGATCGTCTTCGGCCACGAGTTCGTCGGGCGAGTCCTCGCCCACGGTCCCGGCACCACCGGCCGGGTCCCGATCGGCCGACGGGTCGTCTCGGTGCCGTCACTCTCCCGCCCGGACCAGCCTTTCCTCGGCTTCAGCGGCCCCGAGACCCCAGGCGGATACGCCGAGCGGATGGTGCTCTCCGAAGCGCTGCTGCTGGAAGTCCCCGACCACGTCCCCACCGACCAGGCCGCGCTCACCGAACCACTCGCCGTCGCCTACCACGCAGTGGTCCGCGCCGACCTCGGCCCGGACGACGTTCCGCTGGTCATCGGGTGCGGGCCAGTCGGTCTTGCGCTCATCGCGGTGCTTCGCACGCGGGGCGCTGGCCCGGTCGTCGCCGCCGATTTCTCCGCCGAGCGGCGACGTCTCGCCGAGTCCTTGGGAGCCGACCTGGTCGTCGACCCGGCACGGAGCTCCCCCTATGTGGAGTGGGCGACGATCGCGACATCCTCCGGCACAGAGCCGATGCCGACCGTGGCCTTCGAGTGCGTCGGAGCACCGGGAGTGATCCAGCAGATCATCCTCGGTGCCCCGCCCGGGAGCAAGATCGTCGTGGCCGGTCTGTGCATGACCTCCGACGGCTTCGAGCCCGCACAAGCGGTGCTCAAAGAGCTCGACCTGCGCTTCGCGTTCCTGTACACGCCGGACGAGTTCGCCCGCACCTTCGAGCACCTGGTCGACGGCGACTTCTCGATCACGCCGCTGGTCACCCGCACCATCAAGCTCGACGAGGTGCCCGAGGCGTTCGACGGCCTGTCGAACTCCCCGCAGGACGCGAAGGTCCTGATCGATCCGCGCCGCTAAGCCCACCCGCGCCGTGCCGCCGGGTTCGGAAGGCACGGCCGCCCCTCTCCTCGGAAAGAGCCCGATTCACACCTCAAAGGAAGAAACCGTGAACCCTTCCACTGACTACGCCACCGAGTTCGCCGGTCGAACCGCCCTGATCACGGGCGCCGCCTCCGGCATCGGCCTTGCCGTGGCCCGCCGTCTGGCCGCCGGCGGCGCCACCTTGGCCATTGCCGACATCAACGACACTGGCGCTCAGGAGATCGCCGACGAACTCCGCACGAAAGGCACTAAGGCCATCGCTATCCGCGTCGACGTCACCGACCCGGCATCGGTGGAGGCGGCCGTCCAGTCCGCTGTGGACCAGCACGGCGCTCTGCACCTGGCCGTCAACAACGCCGGCATCATCGGCGCCGTCACCTCGACCGCCGAGTACCCGCAAGACCAGTGGAGTCGCGTCATCTCCACCAACCTGGACGGCGTCTTCTACTCGCTGCAGTACGAACTGCCCGCCATCCTCGCTGCCGGCGGCGGTGCCATCGTCAACCTGGGCTCGGTCTGCGCCGTGAACGGTTTCCCGGGCGTCGCCGGCTACGCAGCCGCCAAGCACGGCGTCATCGGCCTGACCAAGACCGCCGCTCTCGAATATGCGCCCAGCGGAGTGCGGATCAACGCGATCGTGCCCGGCTTCATCGATACTCCCTTGCTGGCCGACGTCACCGACGAGGAACGCGCATACCTGATCGGCCTGCACCCTGCTGGACGCCTCGGCACCGCAGACGAAGTCGCGGAGATGGCGGCATTCCTGCTGTCCGAACGCGCATCCTTCGTCAACGGCAGTTCGCATTTCGTGGACGGCGCATACTCGGCCAGATGACCGCTCGAGTACAGCCTCAGCGGTTCCTGATGACACCCGGTCAGAAGCCCGACGGTCATGACCCAGCCTTCGGTATCAGGGCCTCAGACTCGCGAGAACTGCTTTTGCCGCGTTCTCGCCCGACGTCGCCGCGTCAGCGAGCGAAGGCATGTCGAGCTGGTAATCGCCTGCCAGGTGGATCGGCCCGAGAGGGTTCCGCAGCGTCGGCAACGATTCACGCCGACCGGGGGCCCAGAACGGCACCACGCGGTGGTGCCGTCGCACGATCCCTTCCCCGAGTTTGCCTTCGAGCTGGGGGTAGACCGAGATCAAGTCACTCGTGAACCGAGCTGCGATCTCTGCGTCGGAGAGCTCGAACAACTCGTCGGCCGCAGCGCCACCAGCGAAGCACGCCAGTGCGCCGCCGGGCTTCCGCGGGCCGTCCTCGCGGATGGCGGCTGCATGGTTGAACATCGCTTGGAACGACAGCTGGGGTGTGGACACGCCGAAGAACTTGTCCCAAGGTTGCGGGCCTTGCTCCTCGGTGAAGAAGCCGACGATCACGTACCGGCCGTAGCGGATGTCTTCGAACGCGTTGCGGTAGGTCTGCGGGAGGTCCGGCAGGATCTGCAACGCGATGTCGCTGGGAACCGCGACGACGGCTCGCTTCGCGCGAACCCGCGCGGGGCTGCCGGCCGCGTCGACGTAGTTCACCACGACCCCGCCTTCGCACTGTTCCACGGACCGGACTTTCGACTTGAGCCGGAGGCGTTCGCCGAGATCGGCGGCGAGGATGTCGGTCAGCGTCTGATTGCCCCCGACCGGCAGGGTGAAGTTCGGGACCTTCGCGGGATCGGTCAGGGCGAGTCCGATCGACGTCACGAGCTGGGTCGCAGCCGTCTCTCCCGGCTCGCATCCCATCCACTGGCCCGACCACGATCGGACCACGGCTTCGGTCAACTCGGAACGAACGCCCCGCAGCAGGTCCGATGCCAGGCGCCGGTCGAGCTTGGCACGCACCTTCTTCGCGAGGCCGCTGTTCGATTCCAGGAACGGAGCCGCGGACAAGATGCGGGCGGTGACCAGCGCCATGCCGACCCGGTCCATGACGCTCATCCGCGTGCGGAACATGAGCGCGAACAGGTCGGACATGTCGACCAATCCCCCGTTGAGGACCAGTGCCGCGCTCTTGCCCGCCAACGACCCCATCTCGATGCCGTGGTGGTCGAGGGCGTCGATCAAGGGCCCGGTCCCCTCGGTGAACTGCGTCCCGACGTTGA
The DNA here is from genome assembly GCF_040295745.1 of Saccharopolyspora sp. NPDC002686. NCBI lineage: Bacteria > Bacillati > Actinomycetota > Actinomycetes > Pseudonocardiales > Pseudonocardiaceae > Saccharopolyspora > Saccharopolyspora sp. NPDC002686. The sequence goes on along the minus strand of NZ_JBEOVY010000118.1, from coordinate 7,904 downwards.
TCCAGTAGTCGCCCTTCCGGACCGTCTCGACGCGTCCTCCTGGCCGGTCGGCCGCCTCGAGCACGACGACGTCCGCATTGCCGGCGAGGGTTGTGGCGGCCATCAGTCCAGCCATGCCCGCGCCGATCACGGCGACCTCGCAGATCTCCTCGTGAACGTGTTCCGATGTCGTCATCCGCACCCAACTCCTGCGCCAGCAGATCGAGCAATATCGATTTCGATTCGAGATCGAGATTAGCGCATTCCCTCCTCCGCGCCAGCCGGAGGCCCGCTGAGGCGATCTCCCGGGCTTGCCCGCATGCGCACATCCGCAGCGACACCGTCACAGGCCGAGCTAGTCGCGCTCGGACAGGGAAGTCGGCCTAGAATCTCGAATCGTGTTCGACAATCAGCACACCCCGCAGGCGCCTGCACGCCCAACCGCTGTGCTGCAGCGCCGCGGCGCGGAGCGCGTGCAAGCGATCCTCGATGCTGCCGAGGCGCTGCTCGGAGAGCAGGGCTACGGGGCCGCCACCCTCAAGGCGATCGGCGAGCGAGCCGGCATCCCGACCGCTTCGGTCTACCACTACTTCGCCGACCGGCATCAGGTCGATGCAGAGCTCCTGCAGCGCCACGTGCGGCAGCTCGACGAATGCCTCACCGAGGCGGTGAACGAGACGACGCTGCGCACGTTGCGCGACGGCGTCGACGCCGTCGTCAGCCCGATGTTGGACTACTTCCGTCAACACCCGAGCTGCGCCGAGCTGTGGTTCTCCGCCCGCCACGAGAAGCTGGCAGAGATCGTCCAGGCGTTCGACGAGTCGAAAGCGGAACAGTTCTGGAACCTGCTCGTCGAACACGAGCTGCTCGACCCCGAAACACCGCAGCTCGCCCTGAAACTCGCCTTCGAAGCCGGTGGGCGACTCTTCGACGTCGCGTTCCAGCACTCCCCGACCGGCGACGACTCGACGATCGAGGAAGCACGTCGCCTGGTCACCGCCTACCTCGAGACCTACGCGCCGCAGGCAGAGGAATCGGACGGCTGACAACACGCTGCCGCGCGCCTTCGACCCGAACAAGGTCACGAGGTCGCGCATGACCGCGGCACGGCGCGCATCGGGGTCGTCGAGCGTCGTGTCGTGCCAGGTGAGCTCGGCACCGGAGCCGACGGTGGCCATGAAGGTCAGCAGGATTCACGTACTGCCCTCGGGCGGCGAGTTGTCGACCACACGTAGGGCGTGGTCGGCAGGTCGGTGATGGCTTGCCCGTTCAACCCCTCGTCGCACCAGAAAGGCGTGTCGTAGACCGCGAACAACTTGCTCTCGGTGCCGTTGTGCCATCTGCGTTGGAGGACGGCACGACGGACCGGAGGTCCGGGGTGAAGTGGATTAGCGCGGCATCCGCAGGCGAATGGCCACGATCACCCGCCCACAGCGGACCAGGGCCCGCGCCGACTTCACGAGAACTTCCCACTCCCCCTGCGAGATCTCCGAAACCGGCTAGCCCTCCCGCGCAAGCCCCGAGGCGGCGTCCGAGCCTTGACAGCGCGAAGTCGGACGACAAAACTCAAACTCGATTCGATTTCTACATCGTGATTCCGCGGTGCACGCACCAACCGCAGGGAGGCCCAACTCGTGATCTCGACGCGCTTCACCGACCTGTTCGGTGTGGAACATCCGATCGTCTGCGGCGGCCTCACCGGTGTCGGCACCGCCGAACTGATCTCGGGAGTGGCCGAAGCCGGTGCACTCGGCTTCCTCACCGCGCTCACACAGCCGACGCCGGAGGCACTGGCGCGGGAGATCGCGCGGTGCCGGGAGATGACGGACCGGCCGTTCGGCGTCAACCTCACCATTCTCCCCACGCTTGCACCGGTGCCCTACGAGGAATACCGATCGGCCATCATCGAAAGCGGCATCCAAATCGTCGAAACCGCGGGCAGCAACCCGGCAGAGCACGTGGCCGCGTTCAAGGACGCCGGTGTCAAGGTCATCCACAAAGCGGTTGCCGTGCGGCACGCCCTCAAGGCGCAGGCTCTGGGCGTCGACGCGGTCAGCATCGACGGCTTCGAATGCGCCGGCCACCCCGGCAACGACGACATCCCCGGCCTGATCCTCATCCCGGCAGCCGCTCGGAAGCTGGACATCCCGATCATCGCCAGCGGAGGCTTCGCGACCGGCGATGGATTGGCCGCGGCCCTCGCCCTCGGCGCATGCGCCATCAACATGGGAACCCGGTTCGTCGCCAGCGCCGAGGCCCCGGTGCACCAGAACGTCAAGAACCAGATCGTCGCCAACGACGAACGAGCCACCCAGCTGGTCTTCCGCGAGTTCGACAACACCGCGCGAGTGGCCCGCAACTCGATCTCCGAAGAGATAGTCACCCGATCACAACGGCCTGGAGCCGTCTTCGACGACGTCGCCGAACTCGCCTCGGGCAACCGGGGCCGAACGCGCGTGCTCGAACAAGGGCACGTGGAGGACGGCTTGTGGTGGGCAGGTCAAGCACAGGGCCTCATCGAGTCCGTCGAAACCTGCCACGACATCGTCCACGGAATCGTCACCGACGCGGAGAAGACCATCGACCGACTCACCCACCTGCGCGGATGAGTTCCCCGCATCCGACCGGACCTGGAGCACGCGGCAATGACACGCACCACTCGACCACCGGCTCGACGACGGCATCCTCACCGTCACTCTCAACCGGCCGAACCCGGTTCTCTCAGTTCGATTCCGTCGCGCGTGAGCAGGGAGTCGAGCCCGAGGTAGTCCTCGGCCAACTCCACTCGCGGCGGGTTCGCCGTCATCATGTCGTTCTCCTCGCCTGGCTGGGACCGGCGGTGAGGCTGTTCAGCACCGCCTACCTGCTGGAGACGGACGCGTCAGGGCGGGGCGTGATCCTGGTGGTGGTCCTGGTTGTCGAACGATTTCTGCGCTGGCGAAATCGCGAGATGAGCGTGACGAGCAAGACCAGCAGGGAGAATCCGAGGGTGATCACGTAGCCGACTGTGAAGAGGTACTCCTCCGGCACATCAGTACCGGGGACGGTGGCAACGGTGAGTAGCCCGGTGACCAGTGCCGCGCCGAAAGCGATTCCGATGGCCATGAGGGTGCCCACCATTCCCGCGGCCATTCCCGCCTTGTGCTCCGGGACGACCATCTGCGGGGCCGCGAAGCTGCCGCTGTAGCCCACGCGACTACCCGCACCCACGAGAGCGGCACCAACGAGATAATGCCACCACTCCTGGTGGGCGACCGCGAGCCAACCGAGGCCGGCCGCGCAGACTGTGGCGCCGACGACGAGGACGGCGCCCTTGCGCCCCTTCGCGACGGCCCTTTCGGCGGCCTTGCCGCCGACGAACATCATCAGTGCGAACGGCAGCATGAGCAGCCCGGTGCCCAGAGCGTCAACACCCAATCCGTATCCGGCCGCAGTGGGCGTCTGGGTGTAGTAGGACACCAGCAGCAGGAACCCGGCGTCCACGCAGCCGAACATCGCAGCGGCGAAGCACGCCGGTTTGACGAACGGCTCCTTCAGCACCTTGACGTCGAACACCGCCGACGAGGACCGTCGTTGCACCAGAGCCCACGCCACGCCGCCGACGATACCGGCGAGCAGGAGCACGAGCGCCGCGTCGCCCCACAGGAGGCCCTGGGTCAATGCGAGCAGGATGAGGGTGAGCCACGCGAGCATCCACACCGTTCCGGGAATACCGATCTTTCCCGACGACTCCGGCTTGGACGAGGGAATGACGACGACCAGGGCCACCGTGGTCGCCACCACGGCCGCGGCCAGGACGAAGAAGAAGCTCTGCAGCGACAAGAACTTGACCGTCAGTCCGCCGCCGACCATCCCGGCGACGGTCCCAGAGCCGGTAGCCATGATCAGCACGCTGACGGCCGTGGAGATCGCATCACCGGGCAGGTGCCGGCGCAGGAAACCCAGCGGCAGCAGCTGGGCGGAGCTGCCGAACCCGAGGAGCGCGGACCCGATGAGCAGCGTGACGTAAGAGTTGCCCATGGCAGGCGCGAGCGCGCCGACCGTGAGGACAGTGCCGGAAAGCAGTGCAGTGGTGCGGTCGTTGAGCACGTCGGCGAGACGGGGAAGCAGGACGAAGCCTGCGCCACCGCCCAACGTCGCGGCGGTGAAGATCCAGGCCGATGCCGAGACGTCGAGCCCGAACTGCGCCTGCATCAGAGGAAGCAGGGGCGGGAACATGAAGGAAACCGCATTGGTAACGGTGGCGAGTACGGCCGCGACACCCATGAGCGCACCACGCGAAGGGCCAACCCTCGATGGAGCCACGGGTATCACCGATTTGGTCAATCTGGTCATGTTCATTTCCAATGGTCATTTCGCCATGCGCAGCGATGGGACGACTTCGACAGATGGCTCGAGAAGGCGCGCGGACTCTGCTCCGCGAGCGTGCCGCGAACGATCGCTTCAGATCCCGGATGGACGGTGACGACAATTGGTGAGCACGCTTCGCACTCTCCCGCCGCACACGAGTGGTCAGAGCAGTTGACTGACTTCCTTCGCGGCGCGCTCGCCGGCGCTCACCGCTGCGTCCATGTAACCCTCGTACATGATCCCCGTTTCCGTGCCGGCCCAGTGGATCCGGCCCACCGGCTCGCGCGCGGCGTTCCTGTACTGGGTGAGCGTGCCCGGCGCGCGCGTGCTCACACCCCCCTCGATCCAGGGCTCGTGAAGCCAGTCCTTCTCGACGCATCCGGTCGGCTGCGCCGCCTTCGGCCCGAACAGAGCGGCCAGGCCGTCGAGGAATGCAGCGCGGCGCGCACCGGGGTCGTCGAGGATCGCGTCACTCCACTTGAGACCCGGGCCGTAACCAGCGGTGCCGATGAACGTCAGGAGGATGCCGATGCTGCCATCGGGCGGCGAGTTGTCGACGACGTACGCTGCGCCAGGCAGGTCGGTCATCGCTTGCCCGCTGAACCCCTGGCTGCGCCAGAACGGCTCGTCGTAGATCGCGGCCAGCTTGTTCTCCGTGCCGTTGTGCCATTTTCGCTGCAGCATCGCGCGGCGGCCCGGCAGGCCCGGCGTGAAACGGATCCGTTCGGCGTCCGCCGGCGCCATGGCGACGATCACCCGCTTGCACTGCACCTGGGCGCGCGCTGACTTCACCAGGACGCCCTGGCTTCCCTGGCTGATCTCGGTTACCGGGGAGCCGGCGATGACCCGATTTCCGAGCTGCTCCGCCATCCGCTGCGAGATCAGCTGCGAACCGCCGACGATGCGCGACTCCTGGGCACCCCCGGTGGCGTTCATCATGTGCTCGATCCCACCGGACGATCCGATCGCGTGGAGGGCCCGGAGGAAGGAGGTGTTGTGCGGGTCCTCCGCGAAGATGACGCTGAAACCCAATGTGAGCAGCCACTTCGCCTCCGCGCTGACGGAGTTCGCGTCGAGCCATGCCCCGAAGGTCGTGCTGTCCCACTCGAAGGCGTTCTGGGCATTCCACGGCGCCTCGGCCGGAACCGTCGACGCCATCTGCTCGAGCCGCGTCTGCAACTGCGCCCAATCCGCTAGTGCGTCCGGGCTCAGTGGAGGGATCGTCCCCTCGTAGGTCTGCCGGTTCCCGTTGCGCAGGTAGATCGACTTGCCCTCGACGTGGGTCTTGAACGTCTCGAGGCCGAGCTCATCGATCAGCGCGAGGACGCGGTCCTGGCCCGGACCGACCCACTGCCCGCCGCCCTCGGTGATCACGCCGTTGCCGGCGTCGAGGTTCTCCGTCCGGCCTCCGACCCGGTCGTTCGCCTCCAGCACCAGCACTGACCCAACGCCGGCCTGGACCAGGCGGCGCGCGGTGGTGAGGCCCGAAATCCCGGCCCCGACAACAACGACATCCGCGCTGGTGCTCATCGGCGCCGCCTGCGCCGCCGGGGTTCGTCCCAACGCGAGGCCCGCAGCGGCTAATCCGCCACCGGCCGCCAGCACTCCGCGGCGTGATACGCCGCCTTGTTCTCGATTTCCGTTCTCGCTCACGAATTCTCCTTCTCGCTTGTGCGAGCGCGGCGTCACCGCGCCCGGCACGGTCCGTGTCGCGGCCGGCACAGCAGCCAACAGCGAGATGATTTCGATCTCGAAGCGAGTTCGAGATCATGGATGCTGGGCAGGCACCGTCGGCCTCCCGGCCGCCCGCACAGCTGGCGGGATCAACGACCAGCCCGGACCGCCCCGACCCACAGGTCGACGAACGCAGCAACTCCCTTCGGCGACCAGCGATCCCCCGCGGGGACGGCGCCGGGCCCGACGAGCCGGGGTGAGTGCGACGGGGACGGGGCGATTCTCGATGCGGTTCTCAAACCGCTGTCATCGAACGCCTTCGAGCATTTCGCCGACTCCCGTTCACCAAGTCGTTGAAGCGGTCGACGGCCCAGATGGTGCGTAGCCCTAGCGGGCCCATCATCATCGGGCGAGGGAACTTGGGGGTCTTCTTCCACAAGACCTCGAGGTCTTCGTGCCGCTGGCCGTCGACGATCAGATCGGCCATGAGCGACCCGACGTACGGCGCCTGAGCCAGCCCGTGGCCATTGCACGCGATCGAGTAGAAGACGTCATCGCCGAGCTGACCGGCGAGCGGCAACCAGGTCGAGGTGATCGCGATCCACCCTCCCCACGCGCGATCGATGGACAGATCGGCCAGGGTCGGGAAGCGCATCGCGAAGGCTTCCGCGAGTTCCTCGACGAGCTCCGGGTCCGGCGTCTTTTCCGGAAGCGGATAGGTCGTGCCCCGTTCGAGCCTCCGGACACCGAAGACGATGGTGTTGCGCGAGGTCAGCCGGTAGTTCTCCATGATGTTGTGCTGAGTCACCAGCCCCGACCGGCTGGTCCACCCCAGCGCGGCCAGACGTCCGGGTTCGATCGGCTCGGTCTCCACCTCGATGACGTAGATGGGGACGGCGAGATGGCGGGGCGTGATGTCCCACTCGCCGGCGAAGGCGTTGGTCGCGAGCACCGCCTTGTCCGCGCGGACTTCACCGCGCGGGGTCGAGATGACGACCTGACCTCCCTGCCGGGTGACGTCGACGACCTTCGTCCGCTCGAAAACTCGAGCATCAGACGACAGCAGAACTCGGCGCAGGCCCAGGCTGAACTTGCCGGGGTTCAGCATCCCGCCGACCACCTCGCGCATTCCGCCGAGAAATCCGCGCGGGATGCCGAGTTCGTCGCTCGTGCCCAGCTCGACTTCCGTACCCGCCCTCCGCAGGATCTTGGCCACTCGGCGCACTCGACCCATCTGCCCGCGCGAGACCGCGGCGAAGCAGTTGCCGACCGGTTCGTAGTCGCAGTCGATGCCGAACCTTTTGATCACGTCTTCCACGTGATGCGCGGCGTTGTCGGTGAACCGTGACATGGCAGGCATCTTCTTGCGGAAGAGCAGGTCCAGCAGCTGTATGTCGCCACCTGGCGCACCGGCCAGCTGCCCCGCGTTGCGGGAGCTCGAGCCGTGACCGCAGAACTCGGCTTCCAGCAGCACTACGTCTTTGCCGCGCTCGGCCAACCGCAGCGCCGTCGACATGCCGTTGATTCCGCCGCCGATGACCGCGATCGCGCAGCTGCGGTCACCGGCCAAGGCGGGCCTGACATCGCCGGGAGGATCGACCCAACCGCTGAAGGAGGCGTACTCCACGTTGTTCGTCTTCATCTGACGTGCTCCTAGCGAATGCGTTGTCTGCGCCTTGATGTCACGACCGAGCAACGCTCTTTTCGTTCGACGCCCGCTCCAAACCCGTCGCCGCGTTGTGGTCGTGCAAAGCGCGGTAAGCGAAGTAGTACGCGAACATCTGGGTTCCCCAAACGGCCAGCGCTGCGATGTAGAAGAGCGTTCGGTGCGCGTCGTCGCCCGGAATCGGGAAGAAGTCGTACGTGATCGCGATAGCGGATGCCGCGGCGGTGACCAGCCC
>NZ_JBEOVY010000117.1:0-20206 GCF_040295745.1 Saccharopolyspora sp. NPDC002686 | reverse complement strand
AGATCGGGCCGGGGGGGGGTGGTTGGGTTGCTGGCGGCAAGGGGGTCGCGGCCCGTGGCTCACCCCCCCTGTTGCCGGTTCGTGCGGACCCCTAGCGGGGTCGTGCGCTCACTTCTCGGTGAGCTTCTTGTAAGCCGCTTCGAGGTCGTCCAGACCACCGATGGACAGGAAGGCCTGCTCCGGGTAGTGGTCGAAGTCGCCCTTGCACAGCTTGTCGAACGCCTCGATGGTCTCCTTCAGCGGAACGAAGGAGCCTTCCTGGCCGGTGAACTGCTTGGCCACGAAGAAGTTCTGCGACAGGTAGCGCTCGATGCGACGCGCCCGCTGCACCGTCACCTTGTCCTCTTCGGACAGCTCGTCCATACCGAGGATGGCGATGATGTCCTGCAGTTCCTTGTACTTCTGCAGGATCCGCTTGACCTCCTGCGCCACCCGGTAGTGCTCCTCGCCGACGATCGCCGGGTCGAGGATGGTGGAGGTGGAGGCCAGCGGGTCCACCGCCGGGTAGATGCCCTTCTGCGAGATCGCACGGGAGAGCTCCGTGGTCGCGTCCAGGTGGGCGAAGGTGGTGGCCGGCGCCGGGTCGGTGTAGTCGTCCGCCGGCACGTAGATCGCCTGCATCGAGGTGATCGAACGGCCCCGGGTCGAGGTGATGCGCTCCTGCAGCTCACCCATCTCGTCGGCCAGCGTCGGCTGGTAACCCACCGCGGACGGCATGCGGCCCAGCAGGGTCGACACCTCCTGGCCCGCCTGGGTGAACCGGAAGATGTTGTCGATGAACAGCAGCACGTCCTGGTTCTGCACGTCGCGGAAGTACTCCGCCATCGTCAGAGCGGACAGCGCCACCCGCATGCGGGTGCCCGGCGGCTCGTCCATCTGACCGAACACCAGCGCGGTGTCGGCCAGCACGCCCGACTCGTCCATCTCGACCCAGAGGTCGTTGCCCTCGCGGGTTCGCTCACCGACACCGGCGAACACCGAGGTACCACCGAAGTTCTTGGCGACTCGGCGGATCATCTCCTGGATGAGCACCGTCTTGCCCACACCGGCGCCACCGAACAGACCGATCTTGCCACCCTGCACGTACGGGGTGAGCAGGTCGATCACCTTGATGCCGGTCTCCAGCATCTCGGTCTTGCCCTCGAGCTGGTCGAAGCTCGGCGCCTTGCGGTGAATCGTCCACTTCTCGGCGTCGGCCGCGTAGCCCGGCTCGTCCAGGCAGTGGCCCAGCGCGTTGAACACGTGGCCCTTGACCACGTCACCGACCGGCACCGAGATGCCAGCGCCGGAGTCGGTCACGGTCACGCCGCGGACCAGGCCCTGGGTGGGCTGCATCGAGATCGTCCGCACGACGCTGTCGCCCAGGTGCTGGGCGACCTCGAGCGTCAGCGTCTTGGCCATGCCCTCGGCGGTGATGTCCACCGTGAGGGCGTTGAGCAGGTCCGGCACCTGGTCGCGCGGGAACTCGACGTCCACGACCGGGCCGAGCACCCGGACGACGCGGCCGGTGCCAGTGCTGGTGGCAGTAGCAGCAGTCATGTCACTCACTTCCTGCGGACGAGAGCGCCTCGACACCGCCGACGATCTCGCTGATTTCCTGGGTGATCTGGGCCTGGCGGGCCTGGTTGGCTTCGCGGCTGAGGTTGCGGATCAACTCGTCCGCGTTGTCCGTCGCCGACTTCATCGCCGTCCGCCGGGCCGCGTGCTCCGCGGCCGCCGAGTCCAGCAGACCCGCGTACAGCCGGGTCTTGATGTACTTCGGCAGCAGCGCGGCGAACAACGTCTCGGCGTCCGGCTCGAACTCGTAAGCGGACTTGAGCGTCTTCTGCACCGGCTCGTCGGAGTACTCGACCTCGAGCGGAGCGATCCGCCGGACCGCCGGCCGCTGGGTGAGCATCGAGACGAACTCGGTGTGCACCAGGTGCAGCTCATCCACGCCCAGCTTACCGTCCGGACCACCGTCGTCGAGGTAGTCGTCAGCACCCGCCAGGAAGGCCTTGACCAGCGTCTCGCCGATCTCGGCCGCGTCGGAGTACTCGGGGCGGTCGCTGAACCCGGTCCAGCTCGCCTCGATCTTGCGCTGCCGGAACCGGTAGTACGACTCGCCCTTGCGGCCGATGACGTACAGCACCGGGTCCTTGCCCTGCTCGCGCAGCAGGGACTGCAGCTCTTCGGCCGCCTTGATCACGTTGGCGTTGTAGCCACCGCAGAAACCCCGGTCGCTGGTCACGACCAGCACGCCGGCGCGCTTCGGGTTCGAGCGCTCGGTCAGCAGCGGGTGGTCCAACGTGCTCACGTCGGCCAGCGCGGACAGGACGTTGGTGATCTCCGTGGCGTAAGGCCGCGAAGCCTCCACCCTGGCCTGCGCCTTCATGATGCGCGAGGTAGCGATCAGCTCCTGCGCCTTGGTGATCTTCCGGGTCGACTTGATCGACCGGATGCGGTTCCGGAGTTCCCGAAGTTGAGCCATTACGTCACTTCTTCGGTGCGGGTCGGTTGACCTTCACGGTCTCCTGGCCCACCTCGTCCGCGGCCAGCGCCTCGGCGTCCGGCTCGCTCGGCGCCACGGAGGCGCCGTCCGAGGCGGTGAACTGCTTCTTGAAGTCCTCGACCGCGTCCACGATCGACTTCTCGCCGTCCGCGGAGAGCTTGCCGGTCTCGACGATGTCCTTGAGCGTCGTCTCGTGGGTCCGGCGCATGTGCGCCAGGAACTCGGTCTCGAAGCGGCGCACGTCGGCGACCGGCACCGAGTCCAGGTGGCCCTTGGTGGAGATGAAGAGGGAGACGACCTCTTCCTCGACCGGGAGCGGCTCGCCCTGGCCCTGCTTCAGGACCTCCATCAGGCGGGCACCGCGGTCCAGCTGCGCCTTCGACGCGGCGTCCAGGTCGGAGGCGAAGGCCGAGAAGGCCTCCAGCTCGCGGTACTGGGCCAGGTCGAGTCGGAGCGAACCGGTGACGCCCTTCATCGCCTTGATCTGCGCCGAACCACCAACGCGCGACACCGAGATACCGACGTCGATGGCGGGGCGCTGACCGGCGTTGAACAGGTCGGACTGCAGGAAGCACTGACCGTCGGTGATCGAGATGACGTTGGTCGGGATGTAGGCCGACACGTCGTTCGCTTTGGTCTCGATGATCGGCAGACCCGTCATCGAACCGGCGCCCATCTCGTCCGACAGCTTCGCGCAGCGCTCGAGCAGGCGCGAGTGCAGGTAGAAGACGTCACCCGGGTAGGCCTCGCGGCCCGGCGGACGACGCAGCAGCAGCGAGATCGCGCGGTACGCCTCGGCCTGCTTGGTCAGGTCGTCGAAGATGATCAGGACGTGCTTGCCCTGGTACATCCAGTGCTGACCGATGGCCGAACCGGCGTACGGCGCCAGCCACTTCAGACCCGGCGAGTCGGAGGCCGGGGCGGCGACGATGGTGGTGTAGTCCATCGCACCGGCGTCCTCGAGGGACCGCTTCACGCCGGCGATCGTGGAGCCCTTCTGGCCGATCGCGACGTAGATGCAGCGGACCTGCTTGTCCGGGTCGCCGGTGGCCCAGGCCTTCTTCTGGTTGATGATCGTGTCGACCGCGACCGTGGTCTTGCCGGTCTTGCGGTCACCGATGATCAGCTGGCGCTGGCCGCGACCGATGGGGGTCATCGAGTCGATGGCCTTGATGCCGGTCTGCATCGGCTCGTGCACGCCCTTGCGCTGCACGACCGTCGCCGCCTGCAGCTCCAGCGGGCGCTGCTCCTCGGCCGCGATCTCGCCGAGTCCGTCGATCGGGTCACCCAGCGGGTTGACCACGCGGCCCAGGAAGCCGTCGCCGACCGGGATCGAGAGGACCTTGCCGGTCCGCTTGACCTCCTGGCCCTCCTCGATCTTCTCGGACTCGCCCAGGATGACCGCACCGATTTCCTGGGCTTCCAGGTTCATCGCGACACCGTAGATGCCGCCGGGGAACTCCAGCAGTTCCTCGGTCATCACCGAAGGCAGGCCCTCGACATGGGCGATGCCGTCACCAGTATCGGTGACGACCCCGACCTCCTCGCGGCTGACCTCCGGGGAGTAGCTGGAGACGTACTTCTCGATCGCACTGCGGATCTCGTCCGACGAGATCGTCAGCTCCGCCATGTCTCGTTCCTGCCCTCGGTTCGTTCTTGGAAGGGAGTGGGTGTTCGACGCGTGGTCGCCACGAGCCTCAGCTAGTTGGCGAGGTCGCGTCGAAGGGACTGCAGGCGTCCCGTGATGCTGCCGTCGATGACCTCGTCGCCGACCTGGATCAGCAGCCCGCCCTCGACCCCGGGATCAACCTCGAGGTGCAGGGCGATCGGGCGTGCGTAGATCCGCTGCAGGGTGCGCGCCAGCCGCTGCTGCTGCTCCTCGCTGAGCGGGATCGCAGAGCGGACGTGGGCCACCGAGCGTTCGCGGCGCTTCGCCGACAGCTCGGCCAGCTCTTCCAGACCCTCGCTGACCCGACGGCCGCGCGGCCGGGCCACCAGCTGGCGGACCAGGTTCAAGGTGACCGGTTCGACCTTGCCCGCGACGAGCTGGTCGACGACCGCGTCCTTGCCCGCGGGGTCCCCGGTCGGGGCCGACAGCAACCGCTCCAGGTCGACCTGCGAGCCGACGATGCGGCCCAGCCGGAACAGCTCGTCCTCGACGGCGTCGAGGCGACCGGCGCGCTCGGCCTGCACCAGCAGTGCGGTGCGGGCCAACCGCTCCAGACCGTCGACCAGGTCGTTCGCCCCGGACCAGCGGGCCCGGACGGCTTCGACGACAACCGGCAGCGACCGCGCGCCGAGCTTGTCCGCCAGCAGCCCGCGGGCCAGGTCTTCCCTGGACCGCGGGTCGATGGAGGCGTCGGCGAGCGCCCGCCGCAGCGTGGACTCCCCGCCCAGCAGAGCGGCCACGCCGAACAGCTCGTCGGCGAGCCCGGTGATCTCCGCGGCCGAGGCCCCGTCAGTGGCCTGCAGCAGCTGCAGCTCGGTGGCTGCCAGTGCCTCGCGGCTCGCGGCGTTCACGAGGGTGCTCAACTCTCAGCGCCTTTCACTCGGTTAGGCCTTGGAAGATTCAGCCGGGGCCGAGGTGGCCTCCAGCTCGTCCAGGAACCGGTCGACGGTGCCCCGCCGACGGGCCTCGTCCTCCAGGGACTCGCCGACGACCCGGCCGGCCAGCTCGACCGCCTGGCGGCCGAGGTCCGACCGCAGCTCGGCGACGATCTGCGCCCGCTGGTGCGCCAGCGCGGTCTGGCCCTGGTTGACGATCCGCTCGGACTCGGCCTGAGCCTGGGCGCGCATCTCTTCCAGGATCTGCTGGCCTTCGGCACGGGCGTCGTCGCGGATCCGGGCCGCTTCTGCGCGAGCCTCAGCCAGCTGAGCCTTGTACTGCTCCAGCGTCCGCTGGGCCTCGGCCTGCGCGGCCTCGGCCTTGGCGATACCGCCCTCGATCCGTTCGCTGCGCTCCGCGTAGACCTTCTCGAAGCGCGGAACCGCGAACTTCCAGAGCACGAACAGCAGCAGCAAGAACGCGATCAGACCGACCACGATCTCCGCCGGCTCGGGGATGATCGGGTTGTGCTCGCCTTCCGCGGCCAGCAGCATCTGCGTCTTCACCACAACGTCTCCCAACGCGTTGAGCCGTTAACTCAGGCAGCGGAAGCGATGAAGTAAACGACCAGACCGATCAGCGCCAGCACCTCGACCAGAACGAAGGAGATCCAGGCGATGCCCTGCAGCTGGCCCTGGGCCTCCGGCTGGCGGGCGGTGCCGTTGATGACCGCGGCCCAGATCAGGCCGACGCCGACACCCGGGCCGATAGCGCCCAGGCCGTAGCCGATGGCGGCCAGACCGGGGTTGATGGAGCCCGCGGCCTCAGCTGCCTGCGCGAGAACGATGTTGCTCACTGTCACTACCTTTCACTCGGTCCGCTTCTCGGCGCGGATCGACAGGTCCTTTTATCGGAACGAAGTCTTTTGGTCAGTGGCCTTCGGACACTCGTCAGTGGCCTTCGGACAGCGCTGCGCCGATGAAGCTCGCGGTCAGCAACGCGAAGATGTACGCCTGCAGCACCTGGATCAGGGCCTCGACGAAGGTCAGCGCGATCGCGAAGGCGAAACCGACGATCGAGATCGGCTTGAACATGGCGCTGGCCTCGGTCAGCAGGTACTCACCTCCGAGGGTGAACACCAGCAGGATCAGGTGGCCGGCGAACATCGCGGCGAACACTCGGATCGCCAGAGCAGCGGGCTGCGCGATGAACTTCTGGAAGAGCTCGATCGGCGACAGCAGCACGTAGATCGGCTTCGGCACCCCGGGCGGGAACATGATGTGCTTGAAGTAGCCCAGGAACCCGTGCCGGGCGAAGCCGACACCGTGCATCACCAGGTACACCATGAGCGCCAGCGCGATCGGGAAACCGATGCGGGACATGGTGGGGAACTGGATGATCGGGATGATGCCGAAGATGTTGTTCACCAGGACGAAGGTGAACAGCGTGAAGATCAGCGGCACGAACGGGCGGAAGTCCTTGGCCCCGATGTGTTCCCGCGCGATCTTGTTGCGGCTGAACTCGTAGATGAACTCCGCGACGAACTGCCCCTTGCCCGGAACCAGCTTCAGCTTCCGGGTGGCGATCACGAAGTAGGCGCCCACGATGATCGCCGAGAGCACGACGAGGAGCATCGGCTTGGTGACTCCGCCGAAGATCGGCGGAAGGACAAAGCTATCGGCACCCGGCGGTGTGAAAGTTCCGCCCTCAGCCAGCATCAGCGCGCCCAACTGGGCTCCTTCCGGTTCTCCCAGCGGAACTTCACTCCACCGGGGGAATCGTCACGTTTTGCACTTAACGTACCTGATACGCGATCGGGCACGAGGAGGGGCCCTCCCCGCCGCCTGCGACCGCGTGAACTCCGAAGAGTCGAGGCCCGGCGCTGCGCGGGGAAGGAATCTGGTGCGAGACGATACCAGCGGGTAGGTAGGCAACCGACATGTGGTCCGAAAATGCCCAGCCCGCGGGACCGTCAGGACCCTGGCACGATCGTGGGAATCTTGGTGCGCTTGAACGCGACCACCTCGGCCCCCGCCCACACCATCACGGTGGCCAGCATGGTGAACGCCAGCGACTCCCGGTGCAGCGCTTCGACACCGCCGAGCAACGTCATCACCACCAGCAGCACCAGCATCTTCCCGACGTAGCCGCCGAGCGCGGCGACCATCACGAAGTGCGGGTTCATGCCGCCGGTGAAGCGCATCAACCAGATCGTCAGCAGCGACGAGCCGAACGCCACGACACCGCCGACCAGCGCTCCGAGCAGCCCGGGGGTACCGACCAGAGCGGTCGCCACGACCGCCGCGACCGCCACCGTCGCGACGCCCGGCCACACCGCGGTGCGCAGCATGGCCGATGCGAGCCTGCGCACCGTCTCGGCGTGCGGGTTCACGGTCGGCTCATCGGTGGTTTCGCTCATCAGGACTCTCGTTCAGCTCGGGCTCGCATACGCGGAATCACCGAGATGATAGCCGCCAGCAGCACCCCGAGGCCTACGACCCACGCCACAACCACGGCGTTGAACAGCGTCAACGACACCGCGCCGAACGAGATGACCGCCGCCCACAGGTAGATGAGCAGCACCGCGCGGCGCTGCGAATGCCCGATTTCCAGCAGCCGGTGGTGCAGGTGCATCTTGTCGGCGTGGAACGGGCTCTTGCCCGCCTTCGTGCGCCGCACCACCGCCATGATCAGGTCCAGCAGCGGGACGAACAGCACCGCCGCGACCACCAGCAGCGGGGACAGCAGCGCGATGGTGTCGCTCGGGTCGACGTCGTTGGTGAGCATCCGCCCGGACGCCGAGGTGCTGGCGGTGGCCAGCATCAACCCGATCAGCATGGAGCCGGAGTCGCCCATGAACAGCTTCGCGGGCTGGAAGTTGTACGGCAGGAAGCCCAGGCAGGCGCCTGCGATGGCGGCCGCGATCAGCGCCGGCGGGTAGGCGTTGACGTCGCCGTTCTGCCGGTCCAGCACGCCCAGGCAGAACACGAACGTCGCGGTCGCCGAGATCAGGCCGATCCCGGAGGCCAGCCCGTCGAGCCCGTCGACGAAGTTCATCGCGTTGATCATCGCGACGGTGAGCAGCACGGTCAGCAGCTGGCCCTGGTTGCTGCTGAGCACCATCAGCTGGCCGACCGAGTCCTCGGAACCGCCCCAGGGCACCCACAGCACGAACCACTGCACCCCGGCGATGACCAGGATCCCGGCGGAGGTGACCTGCCCGGCCAGCTTGGTCAGCGAGTCCAGCTCGAAGCGGTCGTCCAGCGCGCCGACCAGCACGATCAGCCCACCGGCCGCGACCGCGGCCCAGGCGTCGTTGGAGTAGGTGAAGCCGCGGGAGAGCGCGGGCAGGTTCGAGGCCAGGAAGATCGCCGCCAGCACCCCGCCGTACATCGCGACGCCGCCCATCCGCGGCATCGGTTCGACGTGCACGTCGCGCTGCCGCGGGTAGGCCACGGCGCCGACCCGGAACGCCAGCAGGCGCACCAATCCGGTCAGCAGGAACGTGGTCGCCG
Source organism: Saccharopolyspora sp. NPDC002686 (assembly GCF_040295745.1). Classification (NCBI taxonomy): domain Bacteria; kingdom Bacillati; phylum Actinomycetota; class Actinomycetes; order Pseudonocardiales; family Pseudonocardiaceae; genus Saccharopolyspora; species Saccharopolyspora sp. NPDC002686. The sequence goes on along the minus strand of NZ_JBEOVY010000117.1, from coordinate 11,655 downwards.
CCGCGGTGAGCAGGACCAGCAGGTACTCACGGGCGGGAAGCCCGGCTGGAGCCCAGGATTCGCTGTCCATGCCGGTGGCTCACGCACCCGGTCGCGGGTGGTCGACGTCCAGCCCCCAGAACGGATTCTTCAAGCCCAGCGCTCCTCGTCGCATTCCACGTTGCGGATCCGGAGTATTACGCTATCGGCCTTCGCCGAGGCCTCGACCACCGGTCCTCGCCGAGCGTCAGCTCTCCGCGGTCAGGTCCGTCCCGAGCACGTCGGACAGGTCCGCCAGGCTCACCGCGCCCTCGCGCAGCACGCGCGGCGCGCCCTGGGTGAGGTCGACGATGGTGGAGGGCACCGGCTCCCCCGACGGCCCGCCGTCGAGGTAGACCTGCACGGAGTCGCCGAGCTGCTCGCGCGCCTCGGTGGCGTTGGAGGCCGGCGGCCGACCGGTGCGGTTCGCGCTGGACACCGCCATCGGGCCGACCTCGCGCAGCAGGTCCAGGGCCACCGGGTGCAGCGGCATCCGCAGGTTCACCGTGCCGCGGGTCTCGCCGAGGTCCCAGTTCAGCGACGGTGCCTGCGGCAGCACCAGCGACAGCCCGCCCGGCCAGAACGCCTCGATCAGCGCCCGCGCCTGCTGCGGGACCGACATCACCAGGCCATCCACAGTGGACCAGGAGCCGACCAGCACCGGGACCGGCATGTCCGGGCCGCGGCCCTTCGCGGCCAGCAGCGCGCGGACCGCGTTGGCGTCGAAGGCGTCCGCGCCGATGCCGTAAACCGTGTCGGTGGGCAGCACGACGAGCCCACCGGCGCGAACGATGTTGGCCGCGGCGGCCAGACCCTGCTCGCGGCTGTCCGGAGTAGTGCAGTCATAGACGGTGCTCACACCCCGATCCTGGCACGCCCGGTCGTGCCGCTTGCAAGCGCTGCCCGTTCGAGTGGTGCAGGAGATCACCGTCCGGGACGATGCGCAGCGAGTAACGCCGCGACCCCGGACCGAGATCCGTTCAGTGTGCTCGCGAACACGGCAACGCCCGCGGCGTTCGCGCGTCTTCCTGAGCGGGCACCGTGAAGATCGAACGCGAGGAGAGCAGAAGATGACCGCCCCACCCCAGGGTGTCGAGGTCGACCACATCGAGTTCCCGGCCGGCCGGATCCGGTTCTTCCGGGCCGGGACCAGCGGACCGGCGATCGTCCTGCTGCACGGCGGCGGGCCGGACAACGCGCTGATCAGCTGGCGCCACGCCATCGGGGTGCTCGCGGCCGACCACCGGGTCTTCGTACCCGATCTGCCTGGTCAGGGCGGCAGCATGCCGTGGCGCGGGAGCGCCAACCAGCGCACCTTCGAGGAGGTGCTGCGCTGGCTGCTGGACGCCTGGCAGGTGCCGCAGGCGACGCTGGTGGGCCTGTCGATGGGCGGCAGCATCGCGGCCGGGTTCGCGCTGCGCCACCCGCAGCGGGTGCGCGGACTGGTGCTTGTGGACAGCACCGGGATGCAGCACCGGATGCACCGGCACCTGCTCGCCCACCTCGCGCTGCGGTCCAAGTTCGCCGGGCCGTTCGCCGCGAAGTTGTTGCGGCTCAACCGGTCCCTGGTCCGCTACGCGCTGACCAAGCTGTTCTTCACCGGTGGCCAACCGGTGTCCGACCTGGAGTCCATTGTCGACGAGGTCAGCGCCGAGGCCGCCGCGCGCGGTTCGGTGTTCGCCGACTGGCACCACGACGCGGTCGGCCGCAAGTCGATGAACATCAACCACCTGCCCCACCTCGGGCAGCTGCAGTGCCCGGTGATGGTGATCCACGGCGAGCGCGACGCCATCGTGCCGGTCCAGGCCGCCCGCGACGCGGCGGGCGCGATCCCCGGTTCGATGCTGCGGGTGCTCCCGGAAGCGGGCCACTGGCCGAACCGCGAGCGGCCGACCGAGTTCAACGCCCTGCTCCGCGAGTTCGTCAACACCCACCGCTAGCCGAGCATCACTCCGGGAGGGTGCTGTTACTCCGGGAGGGTGCGGCGGGCGGTGGCGAAGCGAGGACGACCGGCGAGGTCGGCGTGCTCCTGGACGTCGGTGAGGACGCGGCGGGCGCGCAGCAGGGCGGGCACGGAGCCGCCGTGGGTGTCATCGTGCTCGATCGCCACCCCGCCGCCCGGGCGGAGCAGGCGGGCCGCGCAGCTGACCACGTGGCGCACCACGTCCAGCCCGTCGCGCCCGCCGAACACCGCGGCGTGCGGGTCGTGGTCGCGGACCTCTGGCGGCACCGGGGTGCCCTCCGGGACGTACGGCGGGTTGCACAGGACCAGGTCGACCAGGCCCTCCAGTTCCATGAACAGCAGCGGGTCGGTGACGTCCCCGGCGTAGAGCTGGATCGGGGTGTCACCGGCCTCTGCCTGCTGGTCGGCGTTGCGGCGGGCCCAGGACAGCGCGGCCGGGTCCTTCTCCACCGCGTGCACGGCGGCGTCCGGGCGGGCGTTGGCCATCGCCAGCGCCAACGCGCCGGAACCCGTGCACAGGTCCACCACGACCGGCTTGTCGATGCCTTCGAGGATGCTCGCGCCCCACTCCAGCAGCAGCTCGGTCTCCGGGCGGGGCACGAACACGCCCGGCCCCACGGACAAGGTCACAGCGCCGAGCGAGGCGTTGCCGGTCAGGTGCTGCAGCGGAACGCGGGCCGCCCGACGGCGCACGAGGTCGTGCAGCGCCTGGACCACCGGCGGATCCACCAGCGGCACCATCATCAGCTTGGTCCGCTCGACGCCGAGCAGATGCGCGGCAAGCAGCTCGGCGTCGGTGCGCGGACTCGCCACACCCGAAGCGGCGAGCATTCGCTCCGCCTCGAGGATGGCCAGGCGCAAGGGCTGTCGGGTCACGTCGCCAGCTTAGAGCGCCAGGCGTTCCTGCCGGTCGGCGGCGAGCAGCGCACCGATCACGGCGTCCAGGTCCCCGTCGAGCACGTGGTCCAGGTTGTAGGCCTTGTAGTTGACCCGGTGGTCGGAGATCCGGTTCTCCGGGAAGTTGTAGGTGCGGACCCGCTCGGAGCGGTCCACCGTGCGCACCTGGCTGCGCCGCGCCTCGGACGCCTCCCGCTCGGCCTCCTCCTCGGCGAGCGCCTGCAGGCGGGCCTTGAGCACCAGGATGGCGCGCTGCTTGTTCTGCAGCTGCGACTTCTCGTTCTGGCAGGACACCACGATGCCGGTCGGGAGGTGGGTGACGCGCACCGCGGAGTCGGTGGTGTTCACGCTCTGCCCGCCCGGCCCGGAGGACCGGTAGACGTCGATGCGCAGGTCCTTCTCGTCGAGCTCGACCTCGACCTCCTCCGGCTCGGGGTAGACCAGCACCCCGGCCGCCGAGGTGTGCACCCGGCCCTGCGACTCGGTGACCGGCACCCGCTGCACGCGGTGCACGCCGCCTTCGAACTTCAGCTGCGACCACACCCCGTCGGGGCTGGTGTCGCCGGCCTTGGCCTTGATGGCGACCGTGGCGTCCTTGTAGCCGCCCAGGTCGGATTCGGTGGCGTCGAGCACCTCGGCCCGCCAGCCGCGGCGCTCGGCGAAGCGCAGGTACATGCGCAGCAGGTCGCTGGCGAACAGCGCGGACTCCTCGCCGCCCTCCCCGGACTTGACCTCCAGCAGCACGTCGGAGCCGTCGTGCGGGTCGCGCGGCAGCAGCAGTTCGGTGAGCTTGGCCTCCAGCGCGGGCAGCGACTCGGCCAGCCGGTCGGCCTCCTCGGCGAACCCGGCGTCCTCGGCGGCGAACTCGCGGGCCGCCTCCAGGTCGGATCGGGCCTGGTCCAGCTCGCGGGAGGTGCGCACGATCGGGGTCAGCTCCGCGTACCGGCGGCCGAGCTTGCGGGCCCGCGCCTGGTCGGCGTGCACGCCGGGATCGGCCAGCTGCTGCTCCAGCTCCTGGTACTCGGCGAGCAGCGATTCGAGCTTCGACGTCTCCACTGGCGGACCTTCTTCACTGGCTGGCGGACGGCAACGGCACTGAACAAGAGACGGCGCCCGCCCCACGAGTTCGCGGGGCGGGCGCCGTCGTCACAGCTACTTCTTGCGCTTGCCGTAGCGGGCCTCGAAGCGCGCCACGCGACCGCCGGTGTCCAGGATCTTCTGCTTGCCCGTGTAGAACGGGTGGCAGTTGGAGCAGACCTCAACGGTGATCTGGCCGCTCTTGCGGGTGCTGTGGGTGGTGAAGCTGTTGCCGCAGCCGCAGTTGACCTGCGTCTCCACGTACTCGGGGTGAATGCCACTCTTCAACGGCTCGTCCTCTCTCGTTGGCCGCCGGGTCCACGCGGCCGCTGCCGCGCGGTGAACCGGAGCCGGAATCAGCCTTGCATTCTGCCAGACCGCAGCACATGACCTGCACCGCAGGGGCGGTCCGCCCCCTGCAACGCAGACCCCCCGTCGGGTATTCCGAGCTCTTGTCGACCGGTCCGCAACCGCCCAACGCACCAAACGCACCGCCCGGCGCGCCACCCTCCGCGAAGGGTGCCGACGGCCGGGTGCGCCGTTCATCCTTCTACGCGTGCTGCTGTGTTCGGTGTTGGGGAGGCTCGCGGTCCGGTCGTGGGTGCTGCTCCCCCTGCTCTTCCTCGGCAGCGCCGCCTGGGTGGCCGCGCTGCTGCAGCTGGCCCTGCAGCCGCACTCACCGATGACCCAGGACCTGGACCTGTCCGCGCCGCTGCTGTTCGGCTTCGCCGCCGCCCTGACCGCTCTCAGCTCCGGCCACGTGCGCTGGAGCACCCGCTGGCAGCGCAACGTCCTGCGGTTCGCCTACCCGCTGCTGCTGGTGGCGTGCGCGCTGGCCGTCGACGGGCTGGAGGTGCCGCTCGTGGCCGCGCTCGTCGCGGGCCCGGTGTCGGCCGCGCTGCTGATCATCACGCTGGTCCGCGCCTACCAGGACCACGCCGAGTGCTCGCACGCGTGAAGCACGCTGCGAAGCGCCTCTTCTTTGTCTTGAAGCGGCGTAGCCGCTTAGCCCACCCTCGACGCTTGCACCGCCGCGGGTTCTCAGACGTCGTCTGGCGAGGACAGCCCGTTTGCCGTGTATTGGTCATACATAAAAACGGGATCCCACAGCCAGGCGGCGTCTGAGGTTCCGCCACCCGCACCGCCACGCAAGCTGAGTCTGGAATTCCTAAGACAGCAGGGCCCGCACCGGTGTGGTGCGGGCCCTGATCGAGCTAGCGACGATCAGTCGTCGTCCTTGCCCGGGGTGGTCTTGGCGACCTGCATCAGGAACTCGATGTTGGTGCGCGACTTGCGCAGCCGGTCCTGCAGGAGTTCCAGCGCCTGCTGCGCGTCGAGCGCGGCGAGCACTCGGCGCAACTTGTGGGTGACCGCCAGCTCGTCGGGCGAGAGCAGGATCTCGTCCTTCCGGGTGCTGGAGGAGTCCACGTCGACCGCCGGGAACAGGCGCTTGTCGGCCAGCTTGCGGTCCAGCTTGAGCTCGGCGTTGCCGGTGCCCTTGAACTCCTCGAAGATCACGGTGTCCATCGTGGAACCGGTCTCCACCAGCGCGGTGGCGAAGATGGTCAGCGAGCCGCCGTTCTCGATGTTGCGGGCCGCACCCAGGAAGCGCTTCGGCGGGTACAGCGCGGTCGAGTCGACACCACCGGACAGGATGCGCCCGGACGCCGGGGCGGCCAGGTTGTAGGCGCGGCCCAGTCGGGTGATCGAGTCCAGCAGGACGACCACGTCGTGGCCCATCTCGACGAGCCGCTTGGCCCGCTCGATGGACAGCTCGGCGACCGTGGTGTGGTCCGACGGCGGGCGGTCGAAGGTCGAGGCGATGACCTCGCCCTTCACCGAGCGCTGCATGTCGGTGACCTCTTCCGGACGCTCGTCGGCGAGGACGACCATCAGGTGGCACTCGGGGTTGTTGGTGGTGATCGCGTTGGCGATCGCCTGCAGCACCATCGTCTTGCCTGCCTTCGGCGGGGAGACGATCAGCGCGCGCTGCCCCTTGCCCACCGGCATCACCAGGTCGATGATCCGGCCGGTCAGGTTCTGCGGCTCGGTCTCGAGGCGCAGCCGCTCGTTCGGGTAGAGCGGGGTCAGCTTGTGGAACTCGGCGCGGTTCTTCGCCGCCTCCGGCTCCAGGCCGTTGATCGAGTCCACCCGCACCAGCGGGTTGAACTTCTGGCGCTGCTGCTCGCCGTCGCGCGGCTGCCGGATGACGCCCTTGATCGCGTCACCGCGGCGCAGGCCGTACTTGCGGACCAGCGACAGCGACACGTAGACGTCGTTCGGGCCTGCCAGGTAGCCGGAGGTGCGCACGAACGCGTAGTTCTCCAGCACGTCCAGGATGCCCGCGACGGGCAGCAGGACGTCGTCCTCGCGGACCTCGGGCTCGCCGCCCTCGCCGCGGCCGCGGTTGCGGCGGCGGTCCCGGAACCGGCGGCCACGACCCCGACGACCGCCCTCGTCATCGTCGTCGTCCTGCTGCCGGTTGTCGCGGTCCCGGTCCTGCCGGTTGCCGCGCTCCTGCCGGTTGTCCTGCCGGTCCTGGCGGTTGTTGTCGCGCTCCTGGCGGTTGTCCTGCTTGCGCTCGCCGCGCTGCTCGTCGGCACCGCCCGACTCGGCGCCGGTGCGGCTGGACGAACGACGCCGGCGGTTGCCGCCGCGACGGTTGTCCTCGCCCTCTCCGCTGGTCTCGGCGGCCTGCTGCTGCCGCCGGGAACGGGTGCGGGCCGGAGCGGCACCGTTGGTGGTGCTCTGCTCGGCGGGGGCCTCGCGGGTCTCGCGAGCCGCGGGCGTGCTCTCGGCCTCGTCGAGGGCCGGCTGGTGCGCCTTGGCCGCGGGGGCCTCTTCAGCGCTGCGGGCCGACGACTTCTTGGTGGAGCGGGTGCGCGGAGCGGTCGTGCCGCCCTGCTTCTCCTTGATGGCGGCGATCAGGTCGCCCTTGCGCAGACCGCCGGTCTCGATCCCCAGTTCCCCCGCGAGTTGGCGCAGTTCGGCGAGAACCATGCCGGAAAGCCCACCCCGTCGACGCGGGGTGCCGTTGGCCTCGGAATCCTGCTGGCCAGCGGGAGAGGCGCCGTTGGCCGCCTCGCTGCTCAACAGTTCGGTGTTGCTCACGAATGTCCTTCCTGACCGGACCGCGCCTCCTACGCGACCCAGCGGATTGCCCGCCCGCTCTGGAGTGCGGGCGGCCGGTGTGTGCTACCAGCTCTGACGCCGATCGGCTTCCCTCCGCGCGTTGCGCGACCGAATTCGGCATTGGCTCGGGAACCAGCAGCACCGGGCAGTGGGAGGCACCCGGCTCGCGTGGTCCATGTGCGACGCATCCACTCCGATCCACACGTGCCGATGCACGCCCTGCCGCCACATTCAGGAATCCCCGACTCAGATTGACGCCCCGGATGCTTGTTCGAGGGCCTTTCCTGGAACTTGAGGCCCCCACCCCGACCACGGCAACGACGTGCACCGCCGATCGCCCGAAGCGAAACTCAATTGAGTTGACAACTCCTGCCTCGGTCACCGCGATTAGCCGAACCCGCCTAAGTTGATCTTCACCCGTGACGGGCGGCGTTCAATTCACGGCGGGAGATGCGCTCCGGAAAACGATGTCCCGGATGCGGCACCGGCACGCTTGGTGCGGTGACTGATTGACCTTGAGGGTAGACGCCCCGCAGTTCGGGTGCAACAACCCCCTTGGGCGTGTGGCCCGCCCTTGCAGATCTCGCCGTCGGCGGCCTCCCAGCGAATCCGCTGCTCACCACCTGCGACACCTCCTTTGTACCACTTCGGGTGGAGGTGCCTGCGGCGGGGCGGTGAACTGGGCGTTCGCACCCGGTTCACCACCCCGGGGTCAGGACTGCTCGACGATCCGCACGCCCTCGTCGTCGACCGGAAGGCGCAGCACCTGGAAGCCGTTCGGCGCAATGTCGGCGGGGAGCTCCCCACCGGCGGGCAGGGCTAGTACGGTCGGCCCCGCACCGGAAACCGCGGCCGCCACGCCGGCCTCGCGCAGGCGGCGGACCAGCGCGACGGTTTCCGGCCACGCCGCTTCGCGGTAGTCCTGGTGCAACCGGTCGTCGGTGGCGTCCAGCAGCAGCTCGGGCGCGCTGGTCACCGCGTGCACCGCCAACGCCGCACGACCGGCCGCGAACGCGGCGTCGGCGTGCGGAACCCGTTCCGGCAGCAGGCCTCGGGTGGCGTCGGTGGCGGACTCCACCTGGGGGACGAAGGCGACCGGCGACACGTCCGCGTGCGGTCGCATCCGGACCGCCCGGAAGCGGCCGTTTTCCTGCCAGGCCACCACGAATCCACCCAGCAGGCTCGCCGCCGCGTTGTCCGCGTGCCCCTCGCGCGCCGCCGCGAGGTGCAGTGCGCGCTCGGTGTTCTCCTTGTCCCGCAAGTCGATTCCGGCGAGGCCGAAGGCTGCGGCGACCCCGGCGACGATGGCCGCCGCGGAGGAACCCAGGCCGCGAGCGTGCGGAATGCTGTTCTCGCAGTGCAAACGCAGCGCCGGAGCGGCAAAACCCAGTTCCGCCAATGTTTCGCGGATCACCCGCGCGACCAGGTGACGCCCGTCGGTGGGAACCGAACCGGCGCCCTGGCCCTCGACCTGCACGCTCGCCGAACCCTCGGGCCCGTCGCCGACCTGGGCGGAAACGGTGTCGTACAAGGACAACGCCATGCCCAGGGCGTCGAATCCGGATCCGAGGTTCGCGGTGGAACCGGGAACTTTCACCCGGACGGCCGAAACCGGCAAGGCGCTCATGCGAGTTCCAGCGCGGTGGCGACCGCGCCCGGGTCCACCGGCAGCGGCTCGACCTCGACCATGCCGGACAGCGCGGTGTCCGGGTCCTTCAGGCCGTGCCCGGTGACCGTGCAGACCACGACCGAGTCGGCGGGCAGGCGCCCGTCGGCGGCGGTGGCCAGCAGCCCGGCGACGCTGGACGCCGACGCCGGCTCGACGAACACGCCCTCGCGGGAGGCCAGCAGCCGGTAGGCGGTCAGGATCTCCTCGTCGGTCACCGCGGCGAACAGACCGCCGGACTCGTCCCTCGCGTCGACCGCGCCGCGCCAGGAGGCGGGGCTGCCGATGCGGATCGCGGTCGCGATGGTCTCCGGGTTCCCGACCGGCTGGCCGTGCACCAGCGGCGCGGCACCGGCGGCCTGGAATCCGAACATCCGCGGCGCGGCGTCGATGACGCCGTCACCCGCGTACTCGGTGTAGCCCTTCCAGTAGGCGGTGATGTTGCCCGCGTTGCCGACCGGCAGGCAGTGCACGTCGGGCGCGCGGCCGAGCACGTCGCAGATTTCGAACGCCGCGGTCTTCTGCCCCTCGATGCGCACCGGGTTGACCGAGTTGACCAGGCTCACCGGGTGCTCGGCCGCGGTCTTGCGGGCCAGCTCCAGGCAGTCGTCGAAGTTGCCCTGGACCTGGAGGATCTTCGCGCCGTGCACCACCGCCTGGGCGAGCTTGCCCAGCGCGATCTTGCCCTGCGGCACCAGCACCGCCGAGGTCAGCCCGGCGCGCGCCGCGTAGGCGGCGGCCGAGGCGGAGGTGTTGCCGGTGGAGGCGCAGATGACGGCCTTGCTGCCTTCGGCCAGCGCGTGCGTGATGGCCACGGTCATGCCGCGGTCCTTGAACGAGCCGGTCGGGTTGGCGCCCTCGACCTTGAGGTAGACGGTGCTGCCGGTCAGCTCGGAGAGGTGGGGGGCGGGCACCAGCGGGGTGTTGCCCTCCTGCAGGGTCACGATGCGAGCCCCGTCCGGGACCTGCACGCGGTCCCGGTAGGCCTCGATCAGGCCGGGCCACCCGGCCCGCACCGGAGTGCCCTGGATGTTCGTCACGACGGTTCACCTTCCACGCGCATCACGCTGACCACCTCGCGCACCACCGGTAGCTGCGCGATCTTGTCCACTGTGGACCTGAGTGCCGCGTCGGCAGCGGTGTGGGTGACCACCACGAGGCTGGCCTCCTCGCCCCTGCCCTGCTGACGCACCACCGAAATGCTCACATCGTGCTCGTTGAACATGGACGCGACCTGCGAGAGCACGCCCGGCTTGTCGGCCACGTCGAGGCTGATGTGGTAGCGGGTCGGGGTCTGCCCCATGTCGCGCACCGGCAGCTGCGCGTGCGCCGACTCCCGGGGCCCCTTGCCCGCCACGACCAGGTTGCGGGCGACCGCGACGAGGTCGCCCAGCACGGCGCTGGCGGTGGGCGCACCACCGGCGCCCTGGCCGTAGAACATCAGCTGCCCGGCCGCTTCGGCCTCCACGAACACCGCGTTGAAGGCGTCGCCGACCCCGGCCAGCGGGTGGCTGCGCGGGATCATCGCCGGGTGCACGCGGGCCGACACCGACTCGCTGCCGTCCTCGTCGACGACCCGCTCGCAGATCGCCAGCAGCTTCACCGTGCGGTCCAGGGTGCGCGCCGCGGCGAGGTCGCCGGGCGTGACCGCCGAGATGCCCTCGCGGTGCACGTCGCTGGCGGTGACCCTGGTGTGGAACGCCAGCGAGGCCAGGATCGCGGCCTTCGCGGCGGCGTCGAACCCGTCCACGTCCGCGGTCGGGTCCGCCTCGGCGTACCCCAGGCGACCGGCCTCGTCCAGCGTCTCGGCGTAGCCGGCGCCGGTGGAGTCCATCGCCGACAGGATGAAGTTCGTCGTGCCGTTGACGATGCCCATGACCCGGTTGATCCGGTCACCGGCCAGCGACTCGCGCAGCGGCCGCAGCAGCGGGATGGCCCCGGCGACCGCCGCCTCGAAGTAGATGTCGGCGCCGGAGGCGTCCGCGGCCGCGTACAGCTCCGAGCCGTGCTCGGCCAGCAGCGCCTTGTTCGCGGTCACCACCGACTTGCCGGACCGCAGCGCGGTCAGCAGCAGGGAGCGGGCCGGCTCGATGCCGCCGATCAGCTCCACCACGACGTCGACGTCGCCTTCCACCAGCGCCTGGGCGTCGGTGGTGAGCAGGTGTTCGGGCACCTCGGGGTGCTTGTGCGGGCGGCGCACCGCGACCCCGGTGACCAGCATCGGAGCCCCCGTCCGAGCGGCGAACTCGTCGGGTTGGTCGCTCAGCAGGCGCAGCACCTCGGTACCGACCGTGCCGCACCCCAACAGCGCGACCCGGATCGGTTCACGGTCCTGGTTCACTCACACCTCCAGCCGGAGCAGGTCGTCCTCGGTCTCCCTGCGCAGCAGCAACCGCGCCTGACCATCGCGCACCGCCACCACGGGCGGCTTGGGCAGGCGGTTGTAGTTGCTGGCCATCACGTAGCAGTAGGCGCCGGTGGCGGCCACTGCGAGCAGGTCTCCTGGAGCAATGTCCTCCGGGAGCCAGCAGTCGCGCACCACTACGTCACCGGATTCACAGTGCTTGCCCACGATGCGGGACAGCACGGCCGGTGCTTCGGCGCTGCGCGACACCAGCCGGCAGTCGTAGACCGCGTCGTAGAGCGAGGTCCGGATGTTGTCGCTCATGCCGCCGTCGACGCTGACGTACTTGCGCTGCACCTCGGCGCCGAGCGCGACGTCCTTGATGGTGCCGACCTCGTAGACCGTGATCATGCCGGGGCCGACGATGGCGCGGCCGGGCTCCACGGCGATCTTGGGCACCGGGATGCCGGCGTTGTCGGCCTCCTTGCCCACGATCTCGCGCAGCCGGGTGGCCAGCTGGTCCGGCGGCAGCGGGTCGTCGTCGCCGGTGTAGGCGAT
>NZ_JBEOVY010000116.1:0-20332 GCF_040295745.1 Saccharopolyspora sp. NPDC002686 | reverse complement strand
GACTGCACGTGCCCGATCACCCCGGCCTTGGACGCCGCGTAGTTGCCCTGCCCGACGTTGCCCGCGATGCCGCTCATCGACGACACGCCGATGATCCGCCCGCCCGGCCGCAGCGGGGAACCGTCGGCGAGCAGGTGCTCGTCGATCCGCTCCTGCGAGGTCAGGTTCACCGCGAGCACCGCGTCCCACTGCTGCCGGGACATCCGGCCGATCGTCTTGTCGCGGGTGATGCCCGCGTTGTGCACGACGACGTCCAGGCCGCCGTGCCGCTGCGCGAAGTGGTCCGCGATCCGCTGCGGCGCGTCCTCGGCGGTGATGTCGAGCTGGAGCGTCGAGCCGCCGATGCGGTTGGCGACCGCGGCGAGGTCCCCGCCCTGCGCGGGCACGTCCAGGCAGACCACGTGCGCCCCGTCGCGCGCCAGGGTTTCCGCGATGGCCTCGCCGATGCCGCGCGATGCGCCGGTGACCAGCGCGATCTTGTCCTGCAGCGGCTTCTCCCAGTCCACGTCCGGGATCTCGGCCTGCCCGACCCGCACCACCTGCGCGGACACGTAGGCGGACTTCGCCGAGAGCACGAAGCGCAGGGTGGATTCCAGCGCGCCTTCGGCACCTTCGGCGACGTAGACCAGCTGGGCCGTCGCACCGCGCTTGAGCTCCTTGCCCGCGGAGCGGACGAAACCTTCGAGCGCGCGCTGCGCGGTGGCTTCCCGCCGATCGCTGATGCTCTCCGGCGGTGTGCCGAGCACGACCACCCGGCCGCAGCGGTCGGTCTGCCGGATCGTCGGGCCGAAGAACTCGTACAGCTCGTGCAGCTGCTCGCTGCTGCGGATCCCGGTCGCGTCGAAGACCAGCGCCGCGTAGCGCTCGCCGTCGGCAGGTGTCCGGTGGACCTGGGCCTGGATCCCCTTGGTGACGGCCGAGATCGCGTCGCCGAGCCGGGACCCGGGAGCGGCGCCGAGCAGCACCGGGCCGGCGACCACCGGATCACCCGGGCGGTAGCGGCGCAGCGGCGTCGGCGCGGGCAGGCCGAGTCGCTTGGCGACCTGCCGCCCGAGCGCGGACGAGGTGAACTGCTGGTATCGGTCGGCCATGGCAACTCTCCCACTGATGTCCGGTAGCTCGACGTCTAACCTACCCACGGGTAGGTTAGATTGACCAGGGAACATCGCAGCAACCAGGGAGTCAGGCCATGGCCACCGCTCGGCGAGTAGCGATCATCGGCGGCAACCGGATCCCGTTCGCGCGGTCCGGCGGCCCCTACACCCGCGCCTCCAACCAGGACATGCTCACCGCGGCGCTGGACGGTCTGGTCGCGCGCTTCGGGCTGCAGGACGAGCACGAGTGGCTGGGCGAGGACAACGCAGCCGACGTGCTCACGCAATCCGCCCCGAACAACGTCACTTCGGAGATGGGGCTCGCGCTCCTGGACGTCGCCGACGCGATCCGCCCGCACCCGGACGTGGTGGCCTTCCTGAAGGACGTCGAGGACGACGGCTTCCTGGACGAACTGCCCGCGCTCGCGGGCGGGCGCGAGGCGCAGGAGGCGATCCGCGCCTACCTCGACCAGTACGGCATGCGCTGCGTCGGCGAAATCGACATCACGAGGCCTCGCTGGAGCGAGCACCCCAGCGCACTCGTGCCCGTGATTCTCGGCAACATCGAGAACTTCGAACCCGGCGCCAGCAAGCAGCGCTTCGAACAGGGGCGGCAGGAGGCGTGGAAGAAGGAGCAGGAGCTGCTGGAGCGCTTGCAGGCCCTGACGGACGGAGCACGGAAGGCCGAAGAGACCAAATCGCAGATCGACCGCCTGCGCACCTTCGCCGGGTACCGGGAGTACCCGAAGTACGGCATGATCAGCCGCTACTTCGTCTACAAGCGGGCGTTGCTGGAAGAGGCCGAGCGCCTGGTTCAGGCCGGAGTTCTCCGCGGTGGCGAGGACATCTTCTACCTCCGGTTCGAGGAGCTCCACGACGTCGTGCGCACCGGACAGGCCGACGACCAGCTCCTCCTCCAGCGCAAGGAAGCGTTCAGCGGGTATCAGGCGCTCACGCCTCCCCGGGTGCTCACCTCGGACGGCGAAACCCTCTCCGGGTCCTACCGACGAGAGGACGTGCCCGCCGACGCGCTGGTCGGCCTGCCGGTTTCCAGCGGGATCGTGGAAGGGCGCGCCCGCGTCGTCACGGACATGACCGATGCCGATCTCGAAGCCGGCGACATCCTGGTCACCGCCTACACCGATCCCAGCTGGTCGCCCGTGTTCGTCACTGCCCAAGGCCTGGTGACGGAGGTCGGCGGCCTGATGACCCACGGCGCGGTGATCGCCCGCGAGTACGGCTTGCCGGCCGTCGTCGGCGTCGACCACGCCACCCGCCTGATCGAGGACGGCCAGCGGATCCGCGTCAACGGGACCAGCGGCTACGTCGAGATCCTGCCCGAGACCACCTGAACCCTGCCAAGATCGGTGGTATGGGAGAACGAGTCGGCCGCGACGCGCAGTACGACGTGTTCGCCGAGGAATTCGCCGAACACGCCGAGGACGGGTTCTCCAACGCCCACTACGACCGCCCGGCCTGCCTCGACCTGCTCGGCGACGTCGCGGGGAGGAAGGTGCTCGACGCCGCCTGCGGGCCCGGCCTCTACGCCGCCGAGCTGGTCGCCCGCGGAGCGAAGGTGGTCGGCTGCGACATCAGCGAGCGGATGGTCGAACTCGCCGCGAACCGGGTTCCCGCAGCCGACTTCCGGGAACGCTTGAACCACGAACCGACCGGGTTCCTGGCGATCCGCGCCCGGCCCGATGTCGTGAGTGCCTGATCGGGCTCCAGCCCGGCCAGGCACTCACGACCGCTACAGGTATCCCTGGCCTGCCAGGAAGGCCTTGCGCCAGCGGAGGATCTTGACCTCGGCGAACAGGTCGGCCCGGGTGAACGGGTCCTGGGCGATGAAGTCCTCCGCCTCGGCGCGGGTTTCGACGTCGAGCAGGTAGACCCCGCCTGTCGCCGCGTCGCCTTCGTCGGCGAGCTTGGCGCCGCAGGCCAGCAGCAACTCCTTGTGCTCCTCCAGGAACGCCAGGTGCGCCGGCCGGTTGTCCTGCCGCACCTGCTGGTGGTCCGGTTTGTCGAAGGTTTCGATGAAATAAGGCATTCTCGCTCCTCTTCGGTCGGTCAGCCGAGGAATCCCCACAGCAGGATCGCGGCGATGTAGATAAGGCCCACCCAGAACATCATGATCACCGTGTAGCCCATGACGTCCTTGAGGCGCAGGCGGGACAGGGCCAGCGCGGGCAGGATCCAGAACGGCTGCACCAGGTCGTTCCAGGCGTTGCCGAGCATCACCGACATCGCCACGTCCGGCATCGGCGCACCGATCGCGTTGGCCGCGTCGACCATGAACGGCCCCTGGATCACCCAGTGCCCGCCGCCCGAGGGAGCGAAGAAGTTGATGACGAACGAGCTGATCAGGCCCCAGAAGCCGAGCGTCTCCGGGGTGGAGATGTCGACGAACACCTTCGAGATCGTGCCGACCAGACCCGATGCGGCCATGATCGCCATGATCCCGGCGTAGAACGGGTACTGGAGGATGATGCCGGAGATCGTCTTGATGCCCTCGCCGAGCTTGGCGACGTAGGCCGCCGGGGTGCCCAGCAGCAGGATCCCCAGGAACAGGATGAAGAAGTTCACCAGGTCCAGGTCCGCTGCGCCGCCGTGCACGAAGTAGACGACGACGTAGACCATCCCCAGCGCACCGATCAGCAGGCTGAGCACGCGGCTGTTGTTCAGCCGCGAAGCCACTGTGATCCCGCCGAAGTCCCCGGAGCTGGTCGCCGGGGCCTTGGTCTCGGTGTGCAGCGCGGGGTCGATCTCCTTGACCGGCTGCCCCGGCTTGGGGTGCAGCATCGCGTTGAGGATCGGCAGGGTGATCAGCACCGCGAGCGCGGTCAGCAGCATCGCCGGCGAGAAGATGGTCTCGGCCAGCGCGATGACGCCCATCTTGCTCTCCAGCGCGTGGCCGCTGGTGGAGATGGTCAGCGGGATCGTCGCCGAGAGCCCGAGCCCGTACATGGTGAACCCGCTGTAGGCCGCGGCGATGATCAGCGGGTAGTGCACGCCGGGCACCTTCAGCGCCAGCTTCTTCGCCACGATCCCGCCGATGACCAGGCCGAATCCCCAGTTCAGGTAGGACCCGACGGAGCCGATCAGGGTCGCCACCGCGACCGCGGTGCGCGGCTGGTGCACCCGGCCGACCACCGCGTCCAGCAGCCGGTCGGTGACCGGCGCGCTGGCCAGCACGTAGCCCATCGCGAGGATGACGGCCATCTGCGTGGTGAACGACAGCAGGTTCCAGAACCCGTCGCCCCAGGCTTCGGTGATCTCGATGAACCCCTTGCCCTCCACCGTCAGCGCCAGCAGCAGGGTCAGGAAGGTCAGCCCGATCGCGAAGACGAACGGATCGGGCAGGTACCGGCGCATCAGCTCGGTGAAGAAATTGGCGATCTTGGTCATCAGTGCTTTCCTTGCCGACCGGGCAGGACCCGGCGGGTGGTGTCAGAGGGTGGCGACCGGGGTGACCGGCGAACCGACCGCTCCGGGGAGGTTCAGCGGCGGTGCGGTGAGCAGGAACCTGCTTCGGAGGTGGGCTCGCAGGTGTTCTGCGAGCGGGGTGAGCCGCCACAGCTCGCCCAGGTGCACGCCGAGTTTGAACAGGCAGTGCTCGTGCAGCGGCAGCACCGCGTTGGGGCCCGGCGCTTCTCGAGCGGGGAAGGCTTCCACCGCGTAGTTGTCGGCGACCAGCGCGGCCAGGCCGGACTCGGTGATCCACTCCAGCAGTTCCGGGTCGCGTCCGTCGAGGACGGCGCCGAAGCCGTGCAGCACCTCGGGATCCGGGTCGCCGCCCATCGCCAGGACCTTCTCGGCGAAACCCGTGTGCAGGCAGACGATGTCGCCTTCCTCGACCACGACGCCGTCGGCGGCCATGATCTCGGCGAGCTGCCGGTGGCCGACGAGCGTCCGCCCGTCGCCGAGGTGGGCGCGCAGGTCGATCAGCACCGCGCGGCCCTGCACGGATTTGCGGGCCATGTGGTCGATTCCGAGCGGGCCCGCGGTGGAAGTGCTGCGGTCGTGCAGCGCCGCCATCCCCGCGTCGTCCGGATCGGACGGTCCGGTCACGTGCTCGGTGGCGCGGAATCCGTTGTAGAACACCGGTTCCGGCACCCCGTCGCCGTCGGCGTCGAACATCGATCCGGCGTGGGCCAAGGAGTCCCACTGGGTCGAGTACTGCAGGTGCAGGACGGCCAGGTCGTCGCAGAGCACGTCGGTGTGGCCGGGGTTCAAGCGATCCATCGCGAAGTTGAAGTTGATCTGCCCGGCCCGCAGGTTCGGGCGCAGCACCGGCGGGAACCGGTTGGGGTTCAACGCGGTTCCGCCGGGCAGGTCCAGCGGCAGGCTCAGGCAGAAGCTGCGGCCTTCGACGACCTCGGCGACGCCTTCGCGCACCTTCTGCGGGGTGATCAGGTTGAGCCGTCCGAGGTTGTCGTCCGGACCGAACTCACCCCAGTTGGACCCCTCCGGCCGGCGCACCCAACGCGGGTTCTCCATCGAAACCTCCAGGAAGGGGCGCGACTCCCCCTGTCAGGGGAGCCGCGCCCGTTCGGGTCAGGCCGGGACGGCCTCGGTGCTGGTGCTCGCGGACTGCGCACGCGCGTCGTAGTTCGGGCGGCGCAGGAGCAGCAGCATGCAGCCCAGGGTCAGCAGGACCTGGAAGATCGCGTAGGCGATCACCGCCGCGATCGAACCGGACAGGTTCAGCAGGAACTGGCCCACGATCGGCGTGGTGCCGCCGAGGAGCGTGCCGCAGAGCTGGTAGCACAGCGAGATGCCGGTGTAGCGGACGTGCGCCGGGAAGCGGCTGGCCAGCATGCCCGCCAGCGCCGCGTAGTACAGGCAGTGCGGGATGGTCGCGATGGCCACGCCGAACATCGCCAGGCCGTAGTCGTTGGTGCCGATCAGCAGGAACATCACCGGCAGCAGCACGACCTCGGGCAGCAGCATGATCGTCACCGCGCGGGACCAGCTGCGCATCTTGGTGGCGATGACCGCGCCGAAGGGCTGGGCGATGATCTGCACGATGTTGGCGACCAGGATGATCGTCAGGAACGAGCTCTTGTCGAACTCCAGGGTGCTGGTGGCCCAGGACAGCGCGAACGTCGACTTGAAGTAGGTGGCCGACAGGCCGATCGTGCAGGCGCCGATGCCCAGCGCCAGCAGCGCCGGGTGCGAGCGCACGACCTCCCAGAACGGCAGCTTGGCGACCTTCTTGCTCTCGATCAGGTCGGCCATCGCCGGGGATTCGGTGACCCGCATCCGGATGAACAGGCCCACCAGCACCAGCAGCGCGGAAGCCAGGAACGGCACGCGCCAGCCCCAGCCCAGGAACGCTTCGTCCGGGAGCTGGCTGATGGCCAGGAAGCTCAGCGTGCTCAGGGTGTTGCCGACCGGCGAGCCCTGCTGGGCGAAGGCGCCGTAGAGGATCGACTTGCCCTTGGGCGCGTGCTCGGAGGCGATCAGCACCGAGCCGCCCCACTCGCCGCCGAGACCGATGCCCTGGACCATGCGGATGAGCACCAGCAGGATCGGCGCCCACACGCCGATCTGGGCGTAGCCCGGCAGCAGGCCGATCAGGGTGGTCGAGATGCCCATCATCAGCAGCGTGATGACCAGGGTCTTCTTCCGGCCCAACCGGTCACCGATGTGGCCGAAGATGATGCCGCCGAGCGGGCGGGCCAGGAAGCCGACCCAGAACGTCGCGAACGCCACCAGGGTGCCGACCGCACCGTCGAGCTCCGGGAAGAAGACCTTGTCGAAGACCAAGGCCGACGCCGTGCCGTAGATGTAGAAGTCGAACCACTCGATGGTCGAGCCGATGAAGGCTCCGATCCCGGCGCGGTTGGCCGTGCGGCTCTGCTCGCGCGCGCTGATCGCACCCATGCATTCTCCCTTGAAGCTTCGGCGCTGATGAGCGCTCAGCAGGCGCTCACGTCCCCGAGATGTGATGGGGGCAACCGTGTCACCTCACACCAAGACTGTCCAATACAGAATCAGTGCGACAGCGAGACGCAGTGCTTATCAATCGGCCGAGTCATCGCTGGTCAGCGGAGTCCGGGGTGGGGAGGGCCTCCTCGGCGATGCCCAGGACCGTGCGCAGGGCCGCCGAGCTGTTGTCGGTGCGCCAGGCGAGCGCCGCGTGCATCCGGATCGGATCGCCCTCCAGGGGCCGGTACACCAGGCCGGTCTGCTGTATGTGCTGGCAGGAGGTCAGGGTCAGCGTGACGCCGACGCCCGCCGCCACCAGGGCGAGGATCGTGTAGGAGTCCGGTGCTTCCTGGACGACTCGCGGGTTGAACCCGGCCGACACGCACGCCTTGACCAGCGCGTCGCGCAAGGTCGACCCGGCGTTGGCCGGGAAGCTGACGAACGGTTCGTCGGCGAGCTGCTCGATGCGGATGCGGTCCTGCTGGGCCAGCGGGTGGTCGGTGGGCAGCGCGCAGATCAGCTCCTCCACCTCGATCACCCTGGTCTCCACGCCCGGCTGGTTGACCGGGAGCCGGACGAAGCCGAGGTCGAGCGAACCGTCGGCGACCTTGGCCAGCGCGACGTTGGCGTAGGTCTGCCCCAGCATCACCAGGTCCAGGCCCGGATGCGCGGCGCGCACCGCGCGGGTCAGCAGCGGCAGCGACTCGTGGCTGGAGGCCCCGGCGAAGCCGACGGTGACCCGGCCGTACTCGCCGCGGCCGGCGGCTTTGGCCGCGCGCACGGCCGTGTCGACGTCGTCGAGGACCGCGCGGGCGGGTTCCAGGAACGACTCCCCCGCGCTGGTCAGCCGCACCGATCTGGTGTTGCGCTCGAAGAGCTGCACGCCGAGCTCGCGCTCCAGCTGCCGGATCTGCTGGCTCAACGGCGGCTGCGCCATCTGCAACCGCTTGGCCGCGCGCCCGAAGTGCAGTTCCTCGGCGACGGCGACGAACGCGGTCAGGTAGCGAAGCTCCACGGCGGCCCTCGATCTTCCGGCGAATTCATTGGTGAGCGCTCTTGATCCGACACTAATTCAGTATTGGACAGCTATCAATGAGGGCTGGCAGCGTGAGCCCGAGCCGAATCGAACACCGAGGAGCCCCGCCGATGCACAACCCGGTCGACGAGTCGAAACCGCCGGTCCGCAGGCCGGACAAGACCACGACGATGCGGGACGCGATCGCCGCTCACGTCACCGACGGGGCGACCGTGTCGTTGGAGGGCTTCACGCACCTCATCCCGACCGCCGCCGGGCACGAGATCATCCGGCAGGGGATCCGGAACCTCACGGTGGCGCGGATGACCGCGGACATCGTCACCGACCAGCTGATCGCCGGCGGCTGCGTGCGCAAGCTGGTGTCGTCGTTCGTCGGCAACTCCACCGCCGGTTCGCTCGGCGAGCTGCGCCGCCGCATCGAGACCGGGCAGCCCGAACCGCTGGAGTACGAGGAGTACAGCCACTACGGCATGATCTGCCGCTACCTGGCCGGAGCCCAGCGGCTGCCGTTCTACCCGCTGCGCTCCTACGCGGGCAGCGACGTGCCTGCGGTCAACCCCGACATCCGCAAGGTCACCTCGCCCTACCCCGGCCCGGACGGCGGCGAGGAGCAGATCTACGTGGTGCCGCCGCTGAACCCCGACGTCACGATCGTCCACGCGCAGCGCGCCGACCGGGCGGGCAACACCCAGATCTGGGGTCTGACCGGCATCCAGGCCGAGGCCGTCTACGCCGCGCACAAGGCGATCGTGGTCGTCGAGGAAGTCGTGGCCGACGAGGTGATCCGCTCCGACCCGAACCGCACGGTCATCCCGGCGCACGCGGTGGACGCGGTCGTCGAGTGCCCGCGCGGCGCGCACCCGGCCTTCGCGCAGGGCTACTACGACCGCGACGGCGACTTCTACCGCAGCTGGTCGCACATCAGCAAGGATCCCGAACGGCTGCAGCAGTGGCTCGACGAGTGGATCCGCGGCACCGCCGACCACGCCGAGTACCTGGCCAAGCTGGGGTCCGAGACCCGGGAGCGGCTGTCGGTCGGCGAGGCGTGGAGCGAACCGGTCAACTACGGACGCCGGCTGTGAAGCCCGCAGGAGGAATCGAGATGCCCGAGACAACCACCACGTCCTCCGAACTGCTCGCCGCGGTCGCCTCGCGCGAGCTGGCCGGCAAGAACACCGTGTTCGCCGGGATCGGCCTGCCCACGCTGGCGGTGTCGCTGGCGCAGCTGACGGTCGCGCCCGACATCGAGATCGTCTACGAGTCGGGGGTCTGCGGCGCGCACCCGTCGCACCTGCCGGAGACCATCGCGGACTCGGTGCTGATCACCGACTCCGAGGCGGTGCTGTCGATGCCGGCGCTGTTCGGGTACGTGCTGCAGGGCGGTCGGATCGACGTCGGTTTCCTCGGCGCGGCCCAGATCGACCGCTGGGGCAACCTGAACTCCTCGGTGATCGGCGACTGGCACGCGCCGAAGGTGCGGCTGCCCGGTTCGGGCGGTGCGATGGAGGTGATGGCCAACTCCCGCGAGGTGTTCGTGGTGATGCGCCGCCACGATCCCCGCTCGTTCCTGTCCGAGCTGGACTTCTGCACCTCCCCCGGCCCGGACCGCGCGCTGCGCGACGGGATCCGGCCGCGCGGTGCGGGCGTCACGCGGGTGATCACCGACCTCGGCATCCTGGCCCGCGAGGGCGTCGGCGAGGAGCTGCGCCTGGTCGCCACCCACCCCGGGGTGACGGTCGATCAGGTCCGCGAGGCCACCGGCTGGGACCTCGCGGTCGCCGACGACCTGATCACCGTCGAACCGCCCACCGACGCCGAACTGCGCCTGCTGCGCGACGACGTCGACCCGGACCGGGTCTACCTGCGCTGAGACTGGACCGTCAGGAGGGTTTTCCCGGTGACGGAGCGGGTTTCCATCGCCGCGTGGGCGTCGGCGGCCCGCTCCAGCGGGAACGTCTGACCGATGGTCGGGACGAGTTCTCCCCGCGCGGCGAGGGCGAGCGCCCGTTCCACCCGCTCCCGCCAGCCCGACCGGAGCGCGAAGAGCTGGTCGACCCCGATCACCTCGACGCCGCGCTGCTGGGCCCGGGCGGCGTCGATCTGGCTGGCGGATCCGCTGGCGGCGCCGTGGATCGAGAACCGGCCTCCGCGGGCCGCGGTCTCGAAGGCCTCTTCGCCGAGCGCGCCGCCGACACCGTCGAAGACCAGGTCCACGCCCCGACCGCCGGTGGCCGCCAGCACTTGGTCCGTCCAGCCGGGCACCGAGTAGTCCACGACCAGCTCCGCGCCGAGCGACCGCACCAGCTCGGCCTTGCGCTCGCCTCGCGCGGCGCCGATGACGTGCGCACCGGCCGCTCGCGCCAGCTGCACCAGCAGGCTGCCGAGCCCACCGCCGGCCGCCTCGACCAGAACCCGCTCCCCCGGCTTGATCGCGGCCCGGTCCGCCAGCCCCAGCGCGGTCGCGCCGTCGTCCTGCAGCGCGGCCGCCACCTGCAGGCCGAGCTCGTCCGGAATGGGGATCAGCGCTGATTCCTCGGCCACCGCCCGCTCGGCGTTGCCACCGAGACCGTCCGCGGTGTGGGAAAACCGCCTCCAACCGGTTTTCGCACTCACGACCCGCGCACTCGACACGGGAGGCGACGCGATGCGGACCGACGCTCCGGAGCAGCTGAACACCGGGGTGTGGGCGGAGGTCGTCGGCCAGCCCGATGCGGTGCGGACGCTGCACGCCGCGGCGAACGCGGCTCACCTCCAAGTCCGCGGCGAACCGGTCCCGCCGGGCGCCATGACGCACGCTTGGCTGTTCACCGGCCCGCCCGGTTCGGGCCGTTCGATCGCGGCTCGCGCCTTCGCCGCTGCGCTGCAGTGCACCGACCCGGGCGCGGTGGGCTGCGGGGGCTGCACGGCCTGCCGGACGGTGCTGCAGGGCACCCACGCCGACGTGCGCGTGGTGGCGCCGGAAGGCCTGTCGATCTCGGTCGCGGAGATGCGCTCCCTGGTGCAAGCGGCGGCCCGCCGGCCGACCACCGGCCAATGGCGCATCGTGCTGATCGAGGACGCCGACCGCCTCACCGAAGGCGCGGCGAACGCGCTGCTCAAGGCGGTGGAAGAGCCGCCCCCGCGCACGGTGTTCCTGCTCTGCGCGCCCTCGGACCACCCGGAGGACGTGTCCGTCACGATCCGCTCCCGCTGCCGCGTGGTGCAGCTGCGCACGCCGCTGGCCGACGCCATCGCCGAGGTGCTGCACGAGCGCGACGGCGTCGACGCCGAACGCGCGCAGTGGGCGGCGTCGGTGTGCGGCGGCCACATCGGCCGCGCGCGGCGGTTGGCGACCGACGAGGAAGCGCGCGAGCGGCGCGAGTCGGTGCTGCGCATCCCGACGGGCATGCGCAGGTTCTCGGACGTGTTCACCGCGGCGACCGGCTTGGTGAAGCTGGCCGAGACCGAGGCGACCACGGCGAACGAGGACCGCAACGAGGCGGAGAAGGAAGAGCTGAAGACCGCGATGGGCGCGGGCGGCACCGGCAAGGGCACGGCCGCGGCGACCCGAGGGGCCAACGCGGCGCTGAAAGAGCTGGAGAAGCGCCAGAAATCACGCGCCACCCGCTCCCAGCGAGACGCCCTCGACCTGGCCCTGGTCGACCTGGCGGGCTTCTACCGCGACGTCCTGGTGACCCGGGCGGGCGCACCGGCGCCCCTGAACCACCCGGACTTCGAGCGCTCGATCGCCAAAGCGGCGCAGGAGTGGACCTCCGAGTCGGCCCTCCGCCGCCTGGACGCGGTCCTCGAATGCCGGGTGGCCCTGACCCAGAACGTGAAGCCGATCATCGCGGTGGAAGCGATGCTCGCCACCCTCCACACCGGCTGACGTCCACAGTGGACTTCCTTGCGCTCAGGCGCGGCGGCGGGGAAGGACGGCGATGATGATGGCGCCCATGAGCAGCAGCGCCGTGCCGGTCCAGAACAGCGGGACGACGTAGTAGCCGCTGCTGGTGAGGGCTAGACGTTCCACTGCTTGCGGGGTCGTGCCCGCTGGCGCTGCGGCGGCCGGGGCCGGTGCGGTCGTGCAGTCCACGCCTCCGTCGGGAGCTGCGGCGCGGGCGATCTGCTCGCCGAAGGACACCTGCACCAGCGAGGTCGGCAGGCCGACCGCGTGGCCGCGCAGGATTTGGAGGTCGAAAAGCCGTGCTGCGGCGCGGACTTCGGTGCCCACGACGTCCTTCTTGAGCTCGCCGGCGCTGAGCCGGATCACCCCGGCGTCGACCACGCGCTGGTCGAGTCCGGGCAGCGGCACGTCCAGGTTCGGGTGCGCGGCGTCGAGCTTCCCGAGCTCCTGGCCGCCGCGCGAAACCCGCAGCACCGGCACTTGGTGGTCCACAGTGGAGGTCGACGGGTCGCCGGTGGCGGTTGCGGTCAGGCGAGGTGAGCCGACCACGTCGACCTGGATCTCCTGCGGGGTCCCGGCGAAGAGCCGGACACCGGCCAGCTGCAGGCTCGAGGTGGCCTGGACGGCCTTGCGGTCCTGCCCGGGCACGTTGACGAGCTGCACGTTGGAGTGCGCTTCCGCGGTTTCCGGAATCCGCAGCAGCGATCCGGCGCCGTTCGCGGCGGGTTTCCCGCCGTTGAGCAGCCCGCCCAGCGACAGGCCTTCCGGCAGCGCGTTCACGGCCGATGCGCTGCCCATCGAGTACCGGGCGTCGGCGATCGGCGACACGCACGGCCCGGTCTTCTCGCTCCAGCGGGCGTGCACGCTGCCGTTCAGCCCGTTGAGCTTGACCAGCTGATCGGCTGGCGAGCTCGGCGGCTGCATGTTCGCGCTGGTCGGCTGCTCCCGGTCCGGCAGCGCGGCCTGCACCAGGCCGACCGGCGTCTGCGGGGTCTTCCCGAGCAGCGACACCCCGAACGGCGAGGCCTCGGCGACCGCCCGCTCGGTGGCGAAGAACGCGGTGGAGTTGGCCTGCGCGATGGCCCGCCCCATCCCGGCCTCGGCGACGGACTGCTTCGGCAGCTTCGATTCGAAGTCCGGGTCGTCGAGGATCGAGTCGGTCGGCACCGTGTTCGGCAGGATCCGCACGATCCCGATCATGGTCCCGGCGTCGGCGACGACCGGCCCGGGAGCCGGCGTCGGCATGGAAGCCGGGGGCTGCCCGGGTTCCGCCGGCCCGGGGATCGGAGTGGTCGGAGGTGAGCTCTGCGCGAAGGCGGCGGGCAGCGAAAGCCCAGCTACGGCCAACGACACGGCGGTGCACACGCCCAGCCGACGAACAGCACGCATCCGACCCCTCCAGATCGCGTGACGGGCATCACGCTGATCTCAACGATGCACGCTCCGCGAAGTGACGCCCACCTTCGGTTGAACCGGGGGCCCTGCGCACCGCGTCGCGAGGGCCCGCTACACTTGACCGCGCAATGCCGCCTTAGCTCAGTCGGCCAGAGCGACGCACTCGTAATGCGTAGGTCGAGGGTTCGATTCCCTCAGGCGGCTCGCTGAGAAGACCGCAGGATCACCCAGGTGACCTGCGGTTTTTCTTTTTCCTGGGTGAAGGGGGCCTCCGCTGCCACCGCTCGGTACGTTCGCTGGGTGGAACTCGTGTCGCTCGCTTCGTTGGTCGGTGTTGTGGTCGTGGAGTTGGGGATGGCGCTGACTCCCGGGCCGAACATGGTCTACCTGGCTTCGCGGGCGATTTCGCAGGGGCGGCGTGCCGGGCTCGTTTCGCTCGGCGGGGTTGCTCTCGGGTTCGTCGTCTACCTCGTTGCTGCCGCCGCCGGGCTTTCCGCGCTGTTCGTGGCAGTGCCCGAGGCCTTCCACGTGGTGAAGTTCCTGGGTGCGGCGTACCTCGCGTGGATGGCTTGGCAGATCCTGCGTCCCGGTGGCGGGTCGCCGTTCGAACCGCGCGAACTGGTGCCGCACTCGGCGGCGCGGCTGTTCGGCACGGGGTTGTTGACGAACCTGTTGAACCCCAAGATCGCGCTGCTGTACGCCGCGCTGATCCCCCAGTTCGTCGATCCCGCGCTAGGGGCGACGTGGTGGCAGTTCATCCAGCTCGGAACCGCGCAGATCGTGGTCGGTGTGGCCGTCAACGGCCTGGTCGTGCTCACCGCCGCTGCGCTCGCCGGGTACCTGTCGCGCCACCCCCGCGTGCTCAAGGCGCAGCGCTACGCGTCCGGCACCCTGCTCGGTTTCTTCGCCGTCAAGATGGCCACCAGCCGGCCCAGCTGAACCTGCTCAGGCCAGGCCGGCGTCGTGCGTGGTGATGGCGACCTGGGTCCGGTTGGCCGCACCGAGCTTCGTCATGATCCGGCCGATGTGCACCTTCACCGTGGACTGGCTCATGTGCAGGGCGTTCGCGATCTCGGCGTTGCTCAGGCCCTGCGCGACGGCCACCGCCACCTCGCGCTCGCGAGCGGTCAGCTTCTCCAGCTGGGCCTTCGCGGACTGGGCCGGGGCGCTGGTGGAGAAGGCCGACAGCAGCTTGGTCGTGATGCGCGGCGACAGCATCGCCTCACCGCGCGCGACGGTGTGCACCGCGCGGGTCAGCTCCTGCGGCGAGGTGTCCTTGAGCAGGAAGCCCACCGCGCCGTTCTGCAGCGCGGAGTAGACGTACTCGTCGAGGTCGAACGTGGTCAGCACGATCACGGCGGGTGGGTCCGGCAGGGCGGCCAGGCGCTGGGTGGCCTCCAGCCCGCCGACGCCGGGCATCTGGATGTCCGTGAGCACCACGTCCGGGCGGTGCTTCAGGGCGAGCTCGACGGCGACCGAGCCGTCGCTGCCCTCCGCCACCACCTCGATGTCCGGGTCGACGTCCAGGATCATCCGGATCCCGCCGCGCACCAGGTCCTCGTCCTCGAGCAGGACCACCTTGACGCTCACGCAGCCACCTCGTCGCCCAACGGGAACATTGCCCGCACACGGTATCCGCCGTCCTCGGTCCACCCGGTGCGCAAGGTTCCGCCGGCCAGCGTGACCCGCTCCCGCATGCCGATCAGGCCGTAGCCCGAGCCCGGGACGGCGTCCGTGTCCGTGCTGCGCCCGCGCTGGTTCGACACCGCGACGACGAGTTCTTCCCCTTCCGCCGCGACTTCGACGCGCACGGCGGAGTGCGGGGCGTGCTTGGCTGCGTTGGTCAATGCCTCCTGCACCACGCGGTAGGCCGCTCGGCCGACCTCGCCGGAGGTTTCCGGCAGCTGCTCGGGCATGTCCAGGCGGATGTTCGCGCCCGACTCGATCGAGTCGGCGACCAGCGCTTCGATGCTGCCGACGGTGGGGTCGTCGGGGGTTTCACCGCGGTGTTCCGCGTCGTCGTCGCGCAGCACCCGGAGCATGCTGCGCAGTTCGGTCAGGGCGGTCGCGCTGGTCTTGCGGATGACCTCGGCCACCTCGCCGGTGCGCTCGTCCGGCGCGCTCACGCTCAACGCGCCGGCCTGCAACGAGATCACGCTGCACCGGTGGGCGATCACGTCGTGCATCTCCCGGGCGATGCGCCTGCGCTCGGTCGCGACCGCGCGCTCGGCGAGCAGATCGCGTTCGCGCTCGGCCTGTTCAGCGCGTTCTTGCAGCGCTGCCAACAACTTCTCGCGCTGGCGGAGCCACAACCCCAGCAGCACCGGCGAGGCCGAGAGCATCACCGTGTACGCGATGTAGGGCAGGGCGCGCAGCGGGGACTCCCACAGCGGGCCGTGCGGACCCCAGATCAGCTGCGTCCCGTTCGCGGCGAACACGATCCCGGTCGCGGTCCACAGCTGCGCGCCCGGCCCGCGTCGCCGGGCGATCGTGTACATCGCGATCGGGGTGAAGATGCCCGTGGCCGCGGTGGTGGGCGTCAGCACGGCACCGGCCGAGGCCGCGACCGCCAGCCACGGGAAGCGCCGGCGCACCAGGAGGGCGAGCGCGACCACGACCAGCACGCCGAGGAGCACCAGCCTCCGCTCCTCGTCGGCGCCGGTGAGGCTCACGCGTTCCACCCGGTCGACGAAGAACGCGGCGGACAGGGCGACCGCGACGTCGAGCGCCAACGACCGGAACTTGCCGTCCCACCAGGTCAACCAACCGCGGTGCGTGTCCAGGGAACCCACGCGCACACGGTAGTCGTCCGGCATCCCCACCCCGGCTCAGACGTCCCGGCGCGACACCGCCACCACCGCGCCGACGAGCGCGGCGGCGGTCAGCGCGACCATCGGCAGTGCCGGAGTCCAGTCGTACTCGGGCGAAACGTCGGCCAGCCAAAACCCGGAGAAGAACGGCAAGATGTTCGGGTCGACGTGGTCGAGCACCAGCTGCTCCCCGATGAGCCAAGCGAGCAGCGAGGCGTACGACGCCAGCGCCGACCTGGTCAGCCCGGCCAGTGCGAGCCCGAGCAGACCGCACAGCATGATGTGGAGCACCGTGCCGGATCCCGCGGCCGCACCGCGGACCGGATCGACCACGGGTCCGAAGTGGACCAGCAGGCCGAGGAAGCTGACGAGGACCGCGAGCACGCTCGTCGCCGCACCGATCCCGGCCACCACGACGGCTTTGGCCAGCACCACTCGCACTCGCGACTGCACCACGAGCAAGGTGGTGGTGATCGTTCGGTGGCGGTACTCGGTGCTGAAGGCGTTGACCCCGATCGCGGCCACGAGCAACCACGAGAAGAGCGTCAGCTGGAGCAGACCGTAGGAGAACATCTCATCGCCGGAGACGACGGAGATGTCGGAGACGCCGGAGCCGATGTTCCACACCGTGGTGACGACTTGGAGCAGGACCACCAGGCCGCTGAGCACCCAGGTCGAGCGCCGCGTGCGCATGTTGGTCCACTCGTAGCGCAGCGCCGAGCCGAACCCGGAGGTCCGCCGTTCGCGATTCCTCGTCGTGGTGGGGGTTTCCGCGGTCATGCCGTTTCTCCCTTGAACTCGGTGGCTTCGGACGTCGCGGCCAGGAAGGCCTCTTCCAGGTCGGCGTGCGCCGCGGTGAAGTCCCGCACCGGCTGGGCGGCGATCAACCGGCCCCGGCCGATCACCACGAGGTCCTGGGCGAGCAGCGACATCTCCGGCAACGAGTGTGAGGAGACGAGCACCACGCGGCCCTCGTCGGCCAGGCCCTTGAGGAGGGAACGCATCCAGTGCACGCCCTCCGGGTCGAGGCCGTTGGCGGGCTCGTCGAGGACCAGGTACTCCGGATCGCCGAGCAGCGCCGCGGCCAGGCCAAACCGCTGGTGCATGCCGAGGCTGAACCCGCGCAGCCGGCGGGTCCGCACCTCGTCCAGCCCGACCATCGACAGCACCTGCCGCACCCGCCGCTCGGGCAGCCCGGCCCCGGCGGCGACCACCCGCAGGTGGTTCTGCGCGGTGCGAGCCGGGTGCACG
Organism: Saccharopolyspora sp. NPDC002686; assembly: GCF_040295745.1. Classification (NCBI taxonomy): domain Bacteria; kingdom Bacillati; phylum Actinomycetota; class Actinomycetes; order Pseudonocardiales; family Pseudonocardiaceae; genus Saccharopolyspora; species Saccharopolyspora sp. NPDC002686. Next base: position 2,929 of record NZ_JBEOVY010000116.1, on the reverse strand, counting down.
GCCTTCGCGTCCAGCAGCGCGCCCACGGTGCGCACCGGATCGGCCAGCTCGGCGTAGGTCTTGCCGCCGAACGCGGTGCGCCCGCGCCCCTTGTCCAAGCCGAGCATCAGCCGCATCGCGGTCGACTTCCCGGCGCCGTTGGGGCCGAGGAGGCCGGTCACGACACCGGGGCGCACGGTGAAGGACAGGTCGTCGACCGCGGTGGTGCCCCGGCGCCGCTTCGTCAATCCCTGGACGGTGATCATGTTGTCCTCGCTAGGTCTTCCTGCTGACCAGTCCAGGATTGCCCCGGCAGGAGGTCGATCACGTCCGGATTCCGGCTAGTCCGGACTACTACTTTCGGCCAACCCGGCGCGTCCGGGAGGACGACGGACCGCGCGTTCGTCCACTGTGGAATTGCGCGGCAACTGCGCTGTTCAGTCGCAGTACTGCGCTGTCGACCAGTGCGTGCCGGGGATCAGGTGGGCGACGTAGTGGGCGTCGGTGGCGGTGAAGGTGAACTCGACGTACGGGTAGGCGGCGACGTCTTCCGGGAAGTCGTCGTCGGTGCAGGCGTCCCAGAAGCCGTCGGCTTCCCAGAACCCGGGCGTGTTCTGCTGCTCGCCCACCTCGGCGGACTCGATGATCTCCTCGATCCGGTCGAAGAGGTACTCGTCCGATTCCGCCTCGTCGTCGAGCTCCTCCGCGAAGGCCTCCCGCAGCACGTGGGCGTCGGCGATTTCCTCCGCCTGCTCGAAGGGCACGGGCAGCCGGTCGCCGGTGAGCCCGTCGGCGATGAAGAAGAGCCCGCGCTTCATCCGGTCCCACGCGTCGAGCATGATCTGCAGCGGGAGGATGTCGTCGTCCGCATCCGGGAGGATCCCCGCATCCGGATTGATCATGTGGAACCGGCCGCGCACGGTGGCATCGGTGTTCTCGACGATGGAGATCCGGTACAGGGCAGTCACGTCGCTGGGCTCCGTTCCAAGCGTGGGAAGTCGACGTCTGGGACGAGGTGGACTCCGACGAGGTTCCGCCCGGCTCCGCATCGTTGTGCCGCCCGTGAGGTGCCCGGTGATCTGGCGCTGACCGCGGATCTTGGGGGACCCTTGTGCCTGCCCTAGCCTTCGCGGCATGGCCAACGTCTTAGCCGGGATCATCGGGGCGCTGCTGGGGTTCTCGGGGGCTTTGCTCGGGGCGTGGATCAAGAGCCGGGCCGAGCATGGGAAGTGGCTTCGCGATCAGAAGCTGGCCGGTGCTGCCGAGATGGTCAGCGCGGGGACCAGCATCTTCGAGCTCCGCGTCGGCAGCCCCGCGTGGATCGACGCTTTCGAGCCGAGCGAGCTGCGGGAATGGCAAGCGCAGCTGCAGCGCGGCCGGGCGGTCATCCACACCCTGTGCACCGAGGAAACCCGCGCTCACGCCAATGCTTTCGTCAAGTCCTGCTGGAGCGTCAAGAGCGACGACGCGGAGGAGAAGGCCATCTCGGCGTTGCAGGCGTTCACCGCTTCGCTCCGCAAGGAGATCGGCGTCGATTAGAAGCGCGAACGCGCCCTGTGAGTTACGACAACTCGAGTTGTCTTGACAAGAAAATTTGTCAAGGGCATGCTCGGTGGCATGTTGGATGTCGCTGTCATCGATGAGCCGTCGACGGCCGCGGTGACGTTGGAACCGGTGCGGGCGCGGCTGCTGCACGAGCTCGCCGTGCCGGGGTCTGCCTCGTCGCTCGCGGTCAAGGTCGGCTTGAGCAGGCAGAAGGTCAACTACTACCTGCGCGACCTGGAGAAGCACGGGCTCGTCGAACTGGTCGAGGAGCGGCGCAAGGGGAACATGACCGAGCGGGTCATGCGCGCGACCGCAGGGGCATACGTGATCTCGCCTTCGGCCTCTGGTCCGGTGGCGCCTGATCCGTCCCGCTCGCCGGATCGGCTCTCCGCGCGGTGGCTGCTCGCGCTGGCCGCTCGTCTGGTGCAGGACGTCGGAGCGTTGATCGGCGCAGGGGACAAGGCGGGCAAGCGGGTGGCCACCTTCGCCGTCGACGGGGAGGTCCGCTTCGCGAATGCGGCGGATCGGGCCGCGTTCGCCCAGGAGCTGTCCGAGGCGGTCGCGGGCCTGGTGGCGAAGTACCACGATGAGAGCGCTGCTGGAGGGCGCAGGCACCGGCTGGTGGCGGCCCTGCACCCTTCGATGGACCGAGCGGAGGAGGCCCGAGATGGGGCGTGAGTTCGAGCTGCCCAAGGAGATCGAGCTGGACGCCTCGCCGGAGGAGGTCTGGCAGGCCATCGCCACCGGGCCCGGCCTGGCGGCGTGGTTCATGCCGATGGAGATCGACCCGAACGGCGCCGACGTCGCCGAGTGGGACCCGCCGCGCAAGCTGACCATTCGCACGCCGACGGCCGATGACGGCTCCACGAACGCCTTCGAGTACCTGATCGAGGGCAGGGACGGCGGGTCGAGCGTGCTCCGATTCGTCCACAGCGGAGTTCTCGGCGACGACTGGGGCGACGAGTACGAGGGCATGACCAGCAGCGGTTGGGACATGTACCTGTTCACGCTCGCCGAGTACTTCCGGCACTTCCGCGGTCGTCCGGCGGCCTACGTGGAAGCGGAAGCGCCTGCGGTCGGCGGCTGGGACCGGCTGCTCGGACCGGTCGAGCTCGGTGCGAAGGTGACGATCGACCTGCCCGGCGGTCCGCAGATCGTCGGCGAGGTGGACTACCTGACCGAGAAGTTCGTCGGGCTGCGCACCTCCGATGAGCTCATCCGGTTCCACGAGCGGTCGGCGATCGGCATGCCGATCGCGGTCAGCGACCACCACTACGGCGAGCTCGACGATCCGCAGGAGCGCGCCGAGTCCTGGCAGCGCTGGCTCGCCGCCGCCACCCGGGCCTGATCGGAGACGGGTCGAGCGCCCCCCCGCCGGGGGGGGGGGGGGCGACCCGCGGCGCCG
>NZ_JBEOVY010000115.1:0-20384 GCF_040295745.1 Saccharopolyspora sp. NPDC002686 | reverse complement strand
CGCCTGGACTCCGGGTGCCCAACTTGATGTATGCCAATACACAGCAGCCGGGCCGTCCTCGCCAGGCGAACGCTGAGAACCCGCGGCGGCGCAAGCGCCGAGGGTGGGCTATTCGCCTGGCGGCGAATCAAAGCAAAAGATCAAAATCACGCACTAAGAGCCAGCCCACGAGCGGCGGAACCTCAGGCCGAGGGGGCTTGAGGTTCCGCGGCAGGCGGAGACCGCGTGCGGATCGCGCCGCTCTTCGAAAGGACCCCCGAACCCCATGCCGTACGCGATCACCCAGACCTGCTGCAGCGACGCGACCTGCGTGAAGGTCTGCCCGGTCAACTGCATCCACCCGACGCCGGACGAGCCGGACTTCGGCACCACCGAGATGCTCTACATCGACCCGGCGACCTGCATCGACTGCAGCGCCTGCGCCGATGCGTGCCCGGTCGACGCGATCTTCCCGGTCGACAAGCTGACCGCGCAGCTCCAGCCGTACGCCGAGGTCAACGCCGCCTACTACGCGGACCGGACCGTCGAGCACCACGACCCGGCGCCGAACTTCCACCGCTGGGGACCGCCGGTGTTCCACCGCAACATCCCCAGCGACTTCGCGCCGCTGGACGTCGCGGTCGTGGGCACCGGACCGGCGGGCATGTACGCGGTCGAGGACCTGCTGCTGCACACCAACGCCCGCGTCACGCTGATCGACCGCCTGCCGGTCGCCGGCGGCCTGGTGCGCTACGGCGTCGCCCCGGACCACCCGTCGACGAAGAAGATCAGCGAGACCTTCCGCCGCTTCCACACCCACCCGCGCCTCCGCCTGCGCCTGGGCGTGGAGGTCGGCAAGGACGTCTCGGTGGACGAGCTGGCGGCCAAGCACGACGCGGTGATCTACGCCGTCGGCGCGTCTTCGGCCCGCAGCCTCGGCATCCCCGGCGAGGACCTGCCCGGCAGCGTCCCGGCGACCGAGGTCGTGGCCTGGTACAACGGCCACCCGGACGTCGCGGCGGACGCGATCGACCTGTCCGCGGAGCGGATCGTGCTGGTGGGCAACGGGAACGTCGCGCTCGACGTGGCCCGGATCCTCACCTCGGACCCGAAAGCCCTGGCGGGGACCACGATTTCACCCACCGCCCTGGCGCAGCTGCGCGCCAGCAAGGTCCGCGAGGTCGTGCTCCTGGCCCGCCGGGGCCCGGACGCGGCCGCCTACACCTCACCGGAGCTGCTCGCCCTGGCCCAGCGCGAGGACGTCGACCTGGTCGTGGACACCCACGACCCGCAGGTCGCCGCGACCATCGACGCAGCCGAACCGGGCACCAAAGCCGCTCTGCTGCAGGGACTTCCGCGCGAATCGGTCGACTGGTCTGCACCGCCGAGCCACGCCCGCCGCCGCATCGTCCTCCGCTTCAACTCCGCCCCGCAGGAGGTCCTCGGCGAAACGCAGGTCCGCGCGCTGCGCGTGACCGGTGGTGTGGAGATCGCGGCGGGACGCGTGATCCGCGCGGTCGGCTACCGCGGCACCGAACTCCCCGGCCTGCCGTTCGACGCGGAGACCGGAACCATCCCGCACGAAGGCGGCCGGGTGCGACCGGGTACCTACGTCGTCGGCTGGATCAAGCGCGGCCCGTCGGGCGGCATCGGCGCCAACCGCACCTGCGCCCAGGAAACCGTCGGGACGCTCCTGGACGACGCGGTCGCCGGGCGGATCGGGAAGACGCGCGCGGTCATGGGATGACCGACGCACCCCAGCGAGAAGTCCCGGGAGTTGCCCCCTCCCGGGGCTTTTCGCACGTCAGGTGATCGCACCCCGGCCGTCCAGCCGCACGTCGGCCCGCTGAGCGGTCCCCTCGGTCTCGTAGACCACGCGCTCAGCGGCCATCCAGGCCCGCAAGTGTTCCTCGGCGCCTTCGCCGTCCCGCGCCAAGGTCCGCGCGAGGCGCTCGTCGTCCGGCGCCTCGACCCACACCAGCAGCGCGGTGAGCTCGCCGAACCGCCGCGCCCCCGAGCCGCAGCCCTCGACGACCAGGTACGGAGCACGCGGAACGTCGTGCCACTCGGCGTAATCCCCGGCGTACCAGTCGTACCGCTGGTACCGACCGTCGTGCCCGTCCGCGAGCGGCTCGAGGACCTGCGCTCCGACCCGGTCCACGCCGGCGAGCATCCCGTTCCACCCGTCGTACAGGTCGTCCATGTGCACGACCTGCGCGGGCAACGCCTCCGCGAGCTGATCGGCCAGCGTCGTCTTCCCCGAACCCGAAGGCCCGTCGATGAGGACGAGCCGGGTGCGCCCGAGCCGCGGAGCCGCCTCCCGCACCCGCTGGACGAGCTCTTCCAGCACGTCAGGACCAACGCTCACCTGGCACTCCGCACGACCGTTCCAGCACTGCACCGGGATTCTCCGCCACCGGCGTGTGACCGCCCCGACCCGGTACCTTAGTGGCAGTTTCTGCCACTAAGGATTACGCTGGATCCGTGGCCAGGAAAGCTCTCGACCAGGATGAACTGCTGGTGATCTCCCGCCGCTGCGCAGCGGTCTTCGCCGAAGCCGGCGATTCCTCGCCCACCGTGGCGCGGCTCGCGGAGGCGGCCGGGATGTCGCAGCGGAGCTTCTACCGGTACTTCCCCACCAAGGAGGAGTGCCTGCGGCCGCTCTTCGACGGCGGCAGCCGGGCGTTCGCCGACGCGCTCGCCGCGCAGCCGCCCGGCACCGCACTGGCCGACGCGATGCTCCGGGCCTTCGACCTGACCTACTCGACGAGCAGCGATGAAGAGGCGCGCGCGCTCATGGCGGTCGTCTTCGCCGATGCCGTCCTGCGGAGGGTCTGGCTGCAGGCCACCTACGAGATCACCGAACTGCTCAGGCCGAGCGTCGCCGCACTGCTCGGCACACCGGCGGACGACTTGCGCACCACCGCGGTGTGCGGGCAGGCAGCGCTGCTGAACATCGTCGCCCTCGAGCATTCGATCCGGGACGAAACCCCGCTCGCGGACACGGCCCGCGCCGCAGCCGCCGCGCTGTTCGGCCCGCTCTCACAACCCCGGACCGCGACGCCGCACGACGCCGCGAGAACTACGACGAAGTAGGGAATCATGGATCTGTCGAACAAGGTCGTCATCGTCACCGGTGGTGCCCGCGGGCTCGGTGAAGCCTTCGCGCGCGGCATCGTGGCAGCGGGCGGCAAGGTGATGATCGGCGACGTCCTCGAGGCCGAGGCCGCCGCAGTGGCCGCCGACCTGGGCGATGCCGCTCGCGCCACGCACCTCGACGTCACCGATCCCGAGTCCTGGCAGGCCGTCGTCGCCGCGACCGAGGAAGCGTTCGGGTCGGTGACCGGGCTGGTGAACAACGCCGGTCTGGTCGCGTCGGGCGTCAAGCTCGTCGACGAGCCGCTGGACACCTTCCAGCGCGTCATCCAGGTCAACCTGGTGGGCGTCCAGATCGGACTCCAGGCCGTGGTGCCCGCGATGCGGCGCGCCGGCGGCGGATCGATCGTGAACATCTCGTCGGCCGCCGGCCTGGTGGGCATGGAGCTGACCGGCGCGTACGGCGCGTCCAAGTGGGCCGTGCGCGGCATGACGAAGGTCGCCGCCGTCGAGCTCGCGCCGGAGCACATCCGCGTGAACTCGGTGCACCCCGGCATGGTGCTCACCCCCATGACCGCCCAGACCGGGATCAGCCCCGACGAGGGCGCTTACCCCGCCGCCCCGGCCGGTCGGGTCGGCCGCCCGGAGGAACTCGTCGGAGCGATCACGTACCTGCTCAGCGACATCGCGAGCTACACGACGGGCGCCGAACTCGCCGTCGACGGCGGCTGGACGGCCGGCCCGCCCATGCCCGGCCGCTGAGCAACCACCACGACGGGAGAACCTCCGCAGTCCGGATCCTGATCGCCCGGACCTTCCCGCTCGAGGACATCGCCGCAGCCCAAGACCTGTCCGCCGAAGGCCACGTCCGGGGGAAGCTCGTCCTCCAGCTCTGAAATCCGGTGAACACCCGGTGAATCGGGCGGCACAGTCCGATTCACCGGGTCCACCCCTGATGACGGGGGACCTCGATCGCTGGGAGCATGGCGGCACCGCGATCGGAAGGAACAGGATGAACGACGGGCCCCACGTCGATCTGCAGACCGGGCGAGCGCACGGCGCGCGGATCTACGACTACATCCTCGGCGGCAAGGACAACTACGCCGTCGACCGCGCCGCCGCGGAAGCCACGTTGCAGATCTGGCCCGCCCTCCCGGTGCACATGCGCGCCAACCGCGAGTTCATGCACCGCGCCGGTCGCTACCTGGCCACCGAATGCGGCATCGACCAGTTCCTGGACATCGGCACGGGCATCCCGACCTCGCCGAACCTGCACGAGGTGGTGCAGGAGGTGCGCCCGGAATCGCGCGTCGTCTACACCGACAACGACCCCATCGTCCTCGTGCACGCCCGCGCGCTGATGTCCGGCACCGAGCAGGGCCGCACCGCCTACGTGGACGCCGACCTGCGCGCCCCGGACACGATCCTCGACTCCCCCGAGTTCCGCGAAACCCTCGACCCGAACCGGCCGATCGGCCTGATGCTGATCGCGATCGCGCACTTCATCGAGGACGACGAAGAAGCCCTCACCGCCACCCGCCGGATCGTCGACGTGCTCCCCTCCGGCAGCTACCTGGCGGCCACCATCGCCACCGACGACTTCGCCCCGGAAACCCTGGCCGGAGTCCGCCGAACCTACCGGGAACACGGCGAAACCCTCCGCTTCCGCACGAAAGCCCAAGCAGCCCGCTTCTTCGAAGGCCTCGACCTGGTCGACCCCGGCCTGGTCCAAATGCACAAGTGGCGCCCGGACACCACCCCGCAGGCCAACGACACCGACATAGCCATGTACGCAGCAGTAGCCCGAAAACCCTGACCAGCGCAGTGGTCCAAGATGGGGGCATGGGCAGCGAGATCGTTCTGAGCGTGCAGGATCTTCGTGCTGTTACCGGCTTCGCCGCGGAGTGCGCGGAGGGGGCTCTCGGGATCTTCGAGGCTGATCTGCCGGACGACACCCGGCCTCGGGACGCGATCGGGGCGGCGTGGGAGTTCGCCCGGGGCGGCGAGCGCGGCAAGGTCCTGCGCGAGGTGGCTTGGGCAGCGCTCAAAGCCGCCAAATGCACGAACAGCGCGGCCCCGCGCGAAGCGGCGTGGGCAGCGATGGCTGCGGCAGGCGCCGCCTACCTGCATCCGCTGGCCAAATCCACCCAGGTCAAGCACATCCTCGGGGCGGCGGCCCACGCGGCCAGGGCAGCCGAACTCGTCGCCGACGACGATCAGAGCGTCGGTGCCGAGCACATCGAACGAACAGCCCAGCTTGTTACGCCCGACGTCGTCGACGTGCTCAAGCGCTTCCCCCAGGCCCCGTCCGGCGGCGGCCGGATCGGCGAGCTGATCCGCACCCTGGACGCCCGCCTCCGCCCCTGAACCGCACTCGTGAGCGGCGATGGTTGTTAGAACCACCATCGCCGCTCACGCGAGCTGGACCGTCAGGTCAGGTCGACGTCCTTGGTTTCCGGCATTCCGCGGACCACCAGGACCGCGAGCAGCAGGAGGGCCACCGTGTAGGTCAGGAAGACGCTGCCCGCTCCGGCTTTGGTGAGCCAGGTCTGCAGGTACGGGGCGCTGCCTCCGCAGGCCGCGACCGCTATCGCGTACGGGATCGCGACGCCGGTGGTGCGGACGTGCGTCGGGAACATCTCCGCGTACACCGCGGGCAGGATCGCCGAGGCCGGGGCCATGAACAGCATCGCGATGAACATCGCCGCCGCCAGCTGCCACACCTGGTCCTGCACCAGCCAGTTCAGCGGGAACGTCAGGACCGCGCCGCCGATGAAGGCGAACTGCAGGACCGGTTTTCGGCCGATCTTGTCGGACAGGGCGCCGAAGAACGGCAGCGCGCAGATGAACACCACGTTCGCGGCCACCGCCACCCACAGCGTCGCCGACGGGTCGAACCCCTTGACGCTGATCGCCTGCGCGGGCGCCGCGACGAACCACGTGTAGTAGACGACCGTGCCGCCCAGCGTCAGGCCGATCACCTTCAGGCACGCGATCCGGTTCTGCCAGAACGCCTGCCACAGCGAGATCTTCGTCCGAGCGGCGTCGTCGTGCTCGAACGCTTCGGTCTCGGCCAGCCGCATCCGCATCACCAGCGCGTAGACGCCGATGATCCCGCCGACCACGAACGGGATCCGCCATCCCCACGCCGCCAGCTCGGCCGGGACCAGCGCGGACGCCAGCACCGCGCCGAGGGCCGTGCCGACCGTGATGCCGATGGTGCCGGACACGTAGATCAAGCTCGACCAGCGACCGCGGCGCCCGGGCGGCGCCATCTCCGACACGTACGTCTGGGCGGCCGGCAGCTCACCGCCGTGCGCGAGGCCTTGGCCCAGCCGGGCCAGGAGCAGCAGGAGCGACGCCCCGATCCCGATGGTGTCGTAGGTCGGCGCGATCCCGATGACCAGGCTGCCCCCGGCCGCCATCGCGATCGACGCGACCATCGCCGTCCGCCGGCCCTTGCGGTCGCCGAGCCAGCCGAAGAACAGCCCGCCCAGCGGGCGCATCAGGAATCCCACCGCGAAGATGGCCAAAGTGGACAGAAGTGCCGAAGTGGCGTCGCTCTTCGGGAAGAACTGGGCGGCGAAGAACGGCGCGAACACCGCGTAGACGTTCCAGTCGTACCACTCGAGCGCGTTGCCGATGCCGGTGCCGAAAACGGTGCGCCAGCGACCCGCACCGGCCCGCGCGGGCGCGTCGACCTGCGTCGACTGCGAGATGTCAGTCACGAGAACCTCCCTGGCGGCACGTCAGACCGCGAGTCGGCGGAGGGCGAGCTCGGCGTACAGCGCGGCGCCGTCGCCCAGCACCCCGTCGTCGAAGAGCGCCAGCGGCGAGTGGTTGTACGGGGCGTTCTCGAGGTCCTGCCCGGGCGGGCCGGCGCCGAGGAACGCGAACGCACCGGGCACCTCCTCCAGCACTCGGGAGAAGTCCTCGGAGCCGGTGACCGGCTGCGGACCCCAGGTGAACCGCTCCTCGCCGTGCACCTCGCGCACCACGTCGGCCAGGAACTCGGCCTCGGTGTCGTCGTTCACCGTGACCGGGTACTGCTCGACGAACTCGACGTCGATGTCCAGGCCGTGGGCTTCGGCGATCCCCCGGCAGACGCGGACCGCCCCGTCCTTGACTCGGGCGTGCGCGGCCCTCGAGAACGACCGCACCGTGGCATCGAAGCGCGCCTCGTCCGGGATGACGTTGCTGGTCGTGCCCGCGTGGAACGAGCCGACCGTGATCACCACCGGGTCGAACGGGTCGAAGGAGCGCGTGATGAACGTCTGCAGCGCGTTGACCATCTCGCACGCGGCGGGGATCGGGTCCTTCGCCTTGAACGGCGCAGAGCCGTGCCCGCCCGCGCCCCGCACCGCCACCTGCAGGACGTTCGACGCCGCCATCACCGGCCCGCGCCGCGTGGTGAACATGCCGTTGCCGAACATCGCCGACGACACGTGCAGCGCGTAGGCGGCGACCGGCCGGGAACCCGCGGCGTCGAGCACGCCCTCGGCGATCATGTGCCCGGCGCCGTCGAAGCCCTCCTCGCCCGGCTGGAACATCAGCACCACGTCACCGGCGAGTTCGTCCTTCCTGGCCGACAGGAGGTGCCCGGCGCCGACGAGCATCGCGGTGTGCAGATCGTGCCCGCAGGCGTGCATCCGCCCGTCCGCGCGGGACGAGTAGTCCACCCCGGTGCGCTCGGTGACCGGCAGCGCGTCCATGTCGCCGCGCAGCAGCACCGTCGGCCCGGGCCGACCGCCGCGCAGGACTCCGGTCACCGACGACAGGCCGTCGCCGGTCGTGATCTCCAGCGGCAGCCCGTCCAGCGCCGCCAGCACCTTCTCCTGCGTCCGCGGCAGGTCCAGGCCTATCTCCGGCTCGGCGTGCAGGTCCCTCCGCAGCTGGACAAGGTCACCGTGCAGGCTTCGGGAATCGTCTCGGACCGACAACGAAGGCCTCCTCGTCGACTGGCTCCACACCACCGATCTCCGGTGGGTTCGAGCCATAATGAGCAGCCCCCGCACCGCCCCCTCCCGAACCGCAGGATTTTTTCGCGATGCCCGATGATTTGCAGAAATCTGCGCCGCTCTGCGAACTCGACCTCCGGTTGATCAACACGCTGCAGATCGACCCGCGAGCCCCGTGGAAGCGGATCGCCCAAGCCCTCGAGATCGATCCCGTGACCGCGGCCCGGCACTGGCAGCGGCTGACCGATTCCGGCGCCGCCTGGATCACCGCGCAGCTGAGCTGCCGCGCCGGTCAGCTGTGCCGCGCGTTCGTCGAGCTGGACTGCGAAGCCGGTCGCGCCCTCGAGGTGGCCGCGGTCCTCGCGGACTGGCCGCACGTGCTGACCATCGAGCACACCAGCGGCGACCGGGACCTGCTGCTCACCATCGCGGTGCCCGATCTGGCCGCGCTGTCCCGGTACGCGCAGGAGTCGATGGGTGCGGTCCCCGGCGTGCTCGCGACCCGGATCCACCTGGTCAGCCACGTCCACGCGCAGGGCTGCGACTGGCAGCTGGGCACCCTCGACGCCGACCAGCGCGGCCAGCTCGGCACCGGCGACCGCAACCGCCAGGCTTCGCGCGGCCGCGAGCTCACCGAACTCGACAAGCAGCTGATCAGGCACCTGGGCGCGGACGGTCGGCGGTCGTTGACCGCGCTCGCCGACGACGTCGGGCTCAGCATCAGCACCGTCCGCCGCCGCCTCGACGACCTCCTGACCAGCAAGGACCTCATCCTGCGCTGCGAGATCGCGCAGTCGCTGTCGGGCTGGCCGGTGACCACCTGGCTCTGGGGCCAGGTGCCCGCCGACGACCGCGAGGTCGTCCCGGCGCTGCTGCGCGCGGTCCCCGAGATCCGCGCCTGCGCGAGCCTGACCGGTTCGAAGGCGAACCTGTGCATCAGCGTCTGGACCCGCTCGCTGGAGGACACCCGCGCCCTGGAATCCCGCGTGGCCCGCCTGGTCCCGCAGTTCACCGTCCTCGACCGGACCGTGGTCCTGCGCTTCGTCAAACGCATGGGCCGGGTCCTCGACCCCCTCGGCCGGACCACCCGGGTCGTCCCGATGGACATCTGGTCGGATCCGGTCGCAACCCGCTAGCGCCCCGGCGTCCAGGTGACCGGTAGTTCGTGGACGCCGTAGATGTTCATGTCGGTCCTGAGCTTCACCTCCTCGGCGGGGATGGCGAGTTCGAGGGTCGGGAAGCGGCGCAGCAGCGCGTCGAAACCGGCGCGCATCTCGATGCGGGCCAGCTGCTGGCCGAGGCATTGGTGGATGCCGTGGCCGAAGGACAGGTGTCCGCGGGCCTTGCGGTGGACGTCCAGGGTGTCGGGGTCGTCGAAGCGCTGGGGGTCGCGGTTTGCGGCCAGCAGCGAGACGACGACGGTCGCCCCTTCGCGGATCGTCTCGCCGCCGAGCTCGATGTCCTCCGTGGCGTAGCGGTAGAAGATGTCCGCGACGGACAGGTAGCGCATCAGCTCCTCGACGGCACCGGGCATCAGGTCCGGGTCGGCGCGCAGTTCGGCCAGCTGCTCGGGGTGTTCCAGGAGCGCGAAGGTGCCCAGCGACAGCATGTTGGCGGTCGTCTCGTGGCCCGCGAGCAGCAGCAGGAAGGCGATGCCGGTCAGCTCGTCGACGGTGAGGTCGTCCTGGCGGGCCAGGTCGGACAGAATGTCCTCGCCGGGGGCCGCGCGCTTGCTCGTGACCAGTTCGGCGAGGTAGGCGTTCAGCGCACCGTAGGCGGCCATCTTCTCGTCGATCGGCTGGTCCTTGACCATGAACTTGGCGGAGTTGGCCTGGAAGTCCGCCCGGTCCGCGTAAGGGACGCCGAGCAGTTCGCAGATCACCAGCGAGGGAACCGGCAGCGCGAACGCCTCGACCAGGTCGACCGGCGGGGTGCGGCGCGCCAGTTCGTCCAGCTGCCGCTCGGCGATGTCGGTGATGTGCTCCTCGAGCATCTTCATCCGCTTGACGGTGAAGGCGCCGGTGAGCTTGCGCCGCAGCCGGGTGTGGTCCGGCGGGTCCATGGCGATGAACACGCCCGGCAGCTGCGGGGACGGTTCGGTGCTGGTGGGCATGCCGGGGATCTCGTACGGCACGTGGAGGACGCCGATGTCCTGCCGCGAGCTGAACCGGGTGTCGGCCATGAGCCGGCGGACCGCGTCGTAGCCGGTGACGAGCCAACCCTCGTGGCCGTCGGGGAAGATCATGGGGCTGACCGGGCGGTGCTCGCGCAGCCGGCTGATCTCGCGGGGCGGGTCGAAGGGGCCCGCATCGCGCGTCATGGGCAGTCCGTGCGGGGTGGAAACCGTTTCGCTCACCGGTTTTCCTCTCTCGTCCGTGGTGCGACCACGTTCGCCGACGGACCTGACACGCGGCTGACACGGCTCTGACGTTCCGGCCTTCTGCGGAACGGCGCCGTGGCAGGATCGACCGGGTGCAGATCGGGATGCTCGGTCCATTCGAGGTTCGCGCTGATGACGGCGTCCTGGCCGACGTCTCGGGCGACCGGTTGCGCGGCCTGCTGATCGCCCTCGCGCTCGAACCGGGTCGGGTGGTCCCGAAAGCGGCGCTCGTCGACTGGATCTGGGGCGAGCACCCGCCCGCCGATGCGGCGAATGCCTTGCAGCGGTTGGTTTCCCGGCTGCGGAAGGCGCTGCCGGGCGGAGCCGTCGAAGGCCGTCCGAACGGCTACCGGCTGGCCGTGGAACCCGACGCCGTCGACGCCGTGCGGTTCGAACGCCTCGCAGATCAGGCGCGCGACGATCCGCAGCGGTTGCACGAGGCGCTCGCGTTGTGGCGCGGTGCGGCCATGCAGGACGTCGTTCTGCCGGACAGCGCGGCGTTCAACGCGGCGGTCAACCGGCTCGAAGGGCTGCGCCTGAATGCCGTGGAGGACCGGTTCGACGCGGAGATCAGCCTCGGCCGCAGCGCGGGGGTGATCGCGGAACTGACCGATTCGGCAGCAGCGCACCCGACGCGAGAACGTCTTGCCGCTGCGCTGATGCGCGCTCTCGTCGCGACCGGCCGCGATTCCGAGGCGCTGCTCGTCTACGAGCGCACGAGGGAGGCTCTGGCCGACGCACTGGGCGTCGACCCCTCGCCCGAGCTGTCCGCGCTGCACGTCGCGCTGCTGCGGGGCGAATTGGGGCGGCGGGACGAGAACCGGAAGACCAACCTGCGCGCCGAGCTGACCAGCTACGTCGGCAAGGAAGCCGATGTCGAGGCAGTCCGCGAACTCGTCGCCGAACATCGGCTCACCACCTTGATCGGGCCAGGCGGCTCGGGGAAGACAAGGCTGGCCGCGGAATCCGCGCGCGCAATGCTCGACGACCTGCCGGACGGGGCCTGGCTGGTCGAACTCGCCGCCCTCGACGCGGACGCTGACGTGGCGCAAGCAGCGCTGGCCGCGCTCGGACTGCGGGACGCCCTGCTCGGCGGGGCACCGGACGTCGGACCGGCGGACCGGCTCGTCGCAGCGATCCGCGACCGCGAAGCGCTGCTGGTCCTGGACAACTGCGAGCACCTGATCGAATCGGCGGCGGTGTTCGCGCATCGCGTGCTCGGCGAGTGCCGACGGCTGCGCGTCCTGGCGACGAGCCGGGAACCGCTCGGCATCACCGGTGAGGCGCTGTGGCCGGTCGCGCCACTGGCCTTGCCCGGACCGGACGCGGGACCGGACGAGATCGAGTCCGCACCGGCCGTCCAGCTGCTGCGGGACCGGGCCGGCGCGGTGCGCAGCGATCTCGCGGTCGACGTCCTGGCGCTGTCGACGATGGCGCGCGTCTGCCGGGCGCTGGACGGGATACCGCTGGCGATCGAACTGGCCGCGGCCAGGCTGCGCACCATGTCCCTCGATCAGCTCGCCAACCGGCTCGACGACCGGTTCCGCCTGCTGACCAGCGGAAGCCGCACCGCGTTGCCGCGGCACAGGACGCTGCGCGCGGTGGTCGACTGGAGCTGGGAACTGCTCACCGACGCCGAACGCACGGTCCTGCGCAGGCTCTCGGTGTTCTCCGGCGGGGCGGGTCTGGAGGCGGCCGAGCGGGTTTGCGCCGGTGATGCGGTCGATCCGGATCAGGTGCTGGAGCTGCTGACGGCGCTGGCCGAGAAGTCGTTGCTGATCGCCGAAGGGGACGGCGAGCCGCGATACCGGATGATCGGCACGATCCAGGAGTACGCCGGAAACCGGCTCGCGGAAGCGGGGGAATCGCGCCTCGCCCGCCGCGCGCATCTCGCGTACTTCACCGAACTCGCCGAAACCGCGGAACCGCACCTCCGCCGCGCGGAGCAGCTGGAATGGCTCGCCACGCTCGAGGCCGAGCACGACAACATCGGTTCCGCGATGCGCGGCGCCCTCGCGGCAGGAGAGGCTCCCGAGGCGATGCGGCTCGCGGCGGGCGCTGGCTGGTACTGGTGGCTCGCCGGTCACAAGTCCGAAGGAATCGAGCTGATCACCGCGGCCGCCAGCGCTCCAGGCGAAGTGGCCGACGAGATCCGGGCCACGGTGTGCGCGCTCGCAGTGCAGTTCGTGAACTCCGGCCCGAGCGACGAACGCCAAGCGGAGGACTGGATCCACCAGGCGTACCGGCTCAGCGATCGGGGCCGGTCCCGCTACCACCCGCTGCTGGGCTTCGTCGCCCCGCTGGAACGCATGCTGCACGCACCGGACGCCCGCGCGTTCGAACCGCTTCTGGACGACGAAGACCCCTGGGCGCGTGCCCTGGCCCGATTCCACCTCGGCAAGATGCGGATCGCACTCGGCGAGCCCGGCCAGGAAGCGGACGAACACCTCGAAACGGCGCTCACCGAGTTCCGCGCGATCGGCGAACGCTTCGGCATCTCCCTGGCCCTGAGCGAACTGGCCGACCGGATCGCGACCCGCGGCGACTTCGCCATCGCCTGCGACCACTACGACCAAGCAATCGCGGTGATCGCTGAAATCGGCGCCACCGACGACATCATCCGAATGCGCGCCCGACAAGCCCAACTGCACTGGCTCCTGGGCGACGAGAACGCCGGCGAAGCCGCCATGTCCGAAGCACAGCGCTGCGCGAACCGGGTCACCTGGCCGGACGCCCTGGCAGAACTAGCCCTGGCAAAGGCAGAACTGGCCCGCTGGCAAGGAAAAGCGGAGGAATCCCACCACCAACTCGGCGTCGCGACAACCGTGCTGGGCGACGAAGCGGAACGCCCGATCATCCGCGCGATGACGAACCACCTCCGCGCCTACCTCACCAACGACCTCGCCGAAGCCCGCGAACACCACACGGCGGCCTACCGAGCAGCATCCGAAGCGGCCTACGCCCCCACGATCGCCCAAATCCTCATCGGCCTGGCAGATCTGGCTCTCCGAAACCAGAACCACGAACAAGCAACCCGCCTCCTCTCGGCGAGCGCGACGGTCCGCGGCCTGGTCGACCACTCCCAACCAGACGTCCCCCGAATCAACCAAGCAGCGCAAAAAGCCCTCGGCGAAACGAGTTTCACCAAAGCAACCCGAGAAGGCGCCCAAGCGAACTGGCAAGACCTCGCCGAGAACACCCTCGCTCTCTGAGGGACCCGAGGAACTGCGCCAAACGGAAATTCCCGGTGAGTGCTCGGTTTTCGCGAATGCCGCGGGTGGCGGGCCGTTACGATCTTGTGCACCGTCGCGCGCTCGGCTGGGGGACAGATGGACGACAGTGCTGTGTCCGCGGACCAGGTCGTCCGGGACTGGCTGGACACCGACTACGGACGATCGCTGCGGGACGGTCTGCCGCCGATGCGGGGTTTCTCCCGGAAGCGGGTGGTCGAGCGGATCGCCGCAGCGTATTGCCGGGATGCCGCCCACGCCGGGCACTGGTGGAGCTTGGCCAAGAACCAGCTGTTCGGCGTGGTGCTGATGTTCTGCGTGGCGTCGGTGCTGGCGTGGCGGGTCAACGAGATGGTGGGGCACTCGTCGCCGACCGTCGTGCTGACCACGGCCTTGATCTTCGCCGGTTTCATCCTCGTCTGCGGCGCCACGCTGCTGGCCACGGCGCGCCGCTGGGGCGCGGACCCCCGAACGCTCTACCTGGAGGGCAAGCTCGCGCTGGCCTGGGTGCCGAGGCGGGCGACCACCGTGCTCTTCGCCCTCGCCTGCGCCGGCTGGCCGGTTTACGCGGCCGTGTACCACCAACCGTACTTCTCGCTGCCGTACTCGCCCCTCGAGAATTTGAAGGCGCTGGCGATCTCCTTCCTGGTGGTCGGCCCTTTTTGGCTGCAGCGGATCAATGCGAGCACCCGCGAACAACGCCGCGTGCTGGGCCGCCCGCAGCCGCTCGATCTCACCGCGTGCCAGCTGGCGACCGTGGCCGTGTTGGTGCGGAAGTGCGCCAGCGGACCGGTCAACCGCCGCCTGCTGCGAAGGGCGAGCGCCGGTCTGGAGCGGGCCGCGCGCACCGCGGAAACCTTCTCCGTCCACCAGGTTCCCCTGCTGGACAGGGCTTCTCGACGGGAAGCCCGGCGCGAAGGCATGCGTCTGGCAGCGACGATCCGCGCGCAGAAGGCACCGATGGCCAGAGCCACCAGCAGCGAGCTCGACCAGGTCGGCCGAGCCCTGTCCGCCTGGCTCGGCACCTGGGCGAAGGGCGACATCGACGCGCTGCTCCAGAACGCCCCGGAAGTGACCCCGGCAGACCGCCTGCGCCCCCTGCTCCGCCACCTGTTCTGGGCACTGGTGCTCGCCACGCTGGGCTTCCTGGTCCGAATCCCCGCCCTCCACATCTCCGACGAGGTAGCGGGAAACGCCCAGCTCATCCTGTGGGGCTCAGCGGCGATAACCCTGCTGAGCGGAGTGGTACCACCCCCACCCCCGGTAACGGCAGCCCTGGACAAGGTCCTGGCCCCGATCCAAAAACCCCAACCCCCGGACCAGCAGAACAACCGGTCGTGATTTCCGTCAGTCGTCGTTGAACGGGATGTTGCGCCAGGGGCTGGACGGTTCGTTCATCAGGATCCGCTGCGCTGCGACCACGGGGTGGTAGAACTCGCCGTACGCCTCCTCGTCGAACCGCAGCACCCGGCCGAGGATGTAGCCGGCCGAGAAGTCCGCCCACGTGCGGTGCGCTTTCCGGCTCAACTCGCCCGCTTCGAGGATCGCCTGCTCGGCCTCGGCGGAGGTCAGGTACCGGGCGCTCAGTCCGAACCGGGCGAAGTTGACCGCCCGGCCGTAGTCGTACGCCAGCGTCGACGTGATCCGGCCGTCCGGCGGCAAAACGCCGTCGGCGCGGAAACGCGCTTCGTACCGCAGGATTCGCCCGATCAGCTCCTGGATGTCGGGGATCCCGCGGGGGTCGTTGCCGTGCGCCAGGAACTGGTCGGCGCTGATCTTCCGCCACGCCTCCGCGTCGTCCTGCGTGCCTGGCCACCGCTGCGCCATCGCCTCGCGAACGCCGAGCAGGAATTCGATCTCCGCCGGGCTGTTCATGCCTCGCAGGAGGAAGGACAACTGCTCGAGGCAACCGTCCCGGTCGGTGACGCCCCACGCGTCGCGCAGCACCAGCACGTCTTCCGCGTAGTGGTCGTAGCTGTCGCCGATGTCGTTCCAGATCACCTTGTTGTGCGTGGCGAGGAGGGCGCCGCACGCCAGGCCGTGCGCGAGCGGACCGCGGAGCGGCCCGGTGTACTTGGTGCGCAGGATCGCGTCCGCGCCGGCCCGCGGGGTGCTTTCCTTCAGGGATTTCCAGTGCTTGCGCTGCTTGTGGACGTTCGGGAAGTGCGCTTCCGTCGGTGTCCCCGGATTGACCACCACACCGCGCCACTCCGCCAGCATCGCGTCGACCTTCCACAACGGGAGTTCGACCGGGTGCGCCACCACGTCCGGGCGTGCCGGGAGCAGCTCCCCCCTGGTGTAGATGGGAAGGAGCTTCCGACCGTCCGCCCCACGGAGGTACTGCCAGTGCGGCAGCTGCAGCTTGCTGCTGTCGATCTGTGCCTTGGACGAATAGCTGAAGATCTCGTTGCCGAGCAGAACCTGGAGATAACCGTCCCAGTCACCACGAACCTTCGCGGCGTACAGCGCACGTTCGACGTCGGTCGGTAACGGCGGACCCCCAGGCCCGGCCCCGCCAGCCCCAGCAATCATGTCCGCCACAACGGCGAACATTATCAAGCCCACCGAAGCCAACCTCCACCAACAACCTCATTGACCAGGGCGTTCACCTGACCAGCGCGAGCACGCCTTCTTGAGCTGGGGTGAGTCGCCGCCTGCTGCAAAGGGCGATCGCAGTCG
Organism: Saccharopolyspora sp. NPDC002686; assembly: GCF_040295745.1. Classification (NCBI taxonomy): domain Bacteria; kingdom Bacillati; phylum Actinomycetota; class Actinomycetes; order Pseudonocardiales; family Pseudonocardiaceae; genus Saccharopolyspora; species Saccharopolyspora sp. NPDC002686. Next base: position 4,062 of record NZ_JBEOVY010000115.1, on the reverse strand, counting down.
ATCCATTCATTGGATGGGCGGGCAAAGGATTTCCGTGCAGAAAACCTCACCTTCCGGAGTTGTTATGCAGTAGAAGCAGCGCGCTGCGCCCGCCGAGGACTGGATAGCCGCAGAGGCGGTGGGCCGTACCAGGCCCTTTCAACAGGACCCCAGGACGCACGTTGCCGTCCAGTCCTCGTAGCGGTAGTCGATGAATTCGCCGCCTCGAACCAACCCGAGAAGGATGGCTCCGGTGACCGGCTCTTCGGCTAATTGATACCAACCGTCCTCTTTCGCCCCGGGCTCCGGCGGCGGAGGTAGATGCATGACCAGTTCGTGATTGACATCCTCAGACATCGCGAACCTCCTCGTCCGCATTGACGCCACCACTACAACTTGTCTTCAACATCGACAGAGGGGCTTACGTCCCCACCACCATGAGCTCATCTGCCCCCAAAGACGGAGATCAAGAAGCCCCGCTGCTGCCCCGAACAACGTCACCAAGCCGGAGAGCAGCCCGCCAACCAGGTGGAAACTCCCTAAAAGCGACAAGCCATCGATCAAATCGCGCCACCCGTTGACCAGGCCTGGAACACTCCCCAGGTACCGATTAGTCGAGAACCCACCACCGCACCGTGGGCGCCCGCCGGAGCTCGCCCCCCTCCCGCGAAAGATACGCGAAACGTAAATGGCGAGTGCCCTAACGAGCACTCGCCACCCATACGTGGAGCTGACGGGATTCAAACCCGTACAACCTTGATTGCCAGCAACTTGCCAGGTTGACCAACCAGTAACCTACCTAGATTCTCCCCGGTCATCGACCCCAGTCGTCCCAGCGTGTCCATTGCGGTTCGCCGCGATTATCACCCAGTTAGCCACTCACCCACCACCGGATTTACGGAAGTTTGCAGACGATGGCCACAAGCATTGGAAACGTCGACCTTCCACTATTCAGTTCTACGATTATCAGTTTGACCAGCTCACCTGAACTGTACACCCTGATCAGAAGACTAGATGAATATAGCCGAACACCGATGGTCAGCGGCAAATGAGACCACGCCAGCCCGTCAACCCCATGCCAAGCGCACCCTGACGCTACGGCTACAGATCGTGTACAACGTGACTACTGAACTCCGCAAAAACTTTGGCATTGGCACGTTTTGTAGATGCGACCGCCGCCCGGAACGCCCTGAGCCCATTATCAACCAATTCCTTCCCCCGAAGCCCCCCGTTGTAAAGAACCTCCCCCAAACTGTATGGAGCAAATGGCAGCAGCGCCTCAATAAGAGGCCTCCAGCACTGATTCCCCTTCGCCGGACTAACATCGTCCCGAAATTTCAACGAGAAAGTGTCCGTCAGCGCCCGATCCAAATAAATCTCCGCCGCGCCCGCAATAGCAGCAACCAAAAGATGCAGCGAACCCCGGCGCCTCAAGAAATCCAAAGCCTCGCGATCGTCAGACGTCTGCTCATCGACAGTCTTAGCAGAAAGCTCCGCCTTTTTCTCCGCTACACTGCGCCATAGCGAATAACAAAATACGATGTGTGCGGCAGTCGTATGCTCCGAGAAATACCGTGCGTATACCTCATCCCTCTCCCAAATACTACGCAGATCATGGTACGCAGTTCCAGGATCCTGATGGAATGCCGCCAGCGCCTGGGCAGCGGTATCAGAAGATATCAAATTAGACGGCCGTCGAGCTCGGTCCTCAGGACCACCTCGCCTCGCGCCCAAATATGTCGCGTCAGGAACAGTTTTGAACTCCTCGCGCAGCCTTTCTTGATGTTTATCTCCGCTCCTGAAATCGGAGGGCTTAATCTGATTCTGACTGTTGTTGTATCGAATAACATCCTCAACCAGATCGTTGTTTGAAGCCCGCACAAATCGAATCAACACACGCGCATCTTTCAATTTTTCGGAATCGACGCGAGCAAGGGATCCTGTTGTCTGAGCGCCGTTTACGACCGCAATTCCTGAAACTCCGAGTTTCCTAGAGTTCTGATCCTGTTCGATGTCATGAACGAGCGCGGTGACACCATTATTGAAGGCCCAAAACCGGCCAGGATGACTTCGTGCGGTCTGCTCAATCCCGAAGTTGATATTCTCAGCACTCCGACGACGAGGCATGTAGCCACGAACGTTCGCGGAAAACAACTTGTCGCCGTACTCCGCGAACAGACCGTGTAACCATGTAGCTGGCACCGAGGTGCACACGGCCTCCCATCCGTCGCCCGACTCACTAAACCAGCCAGAAGCGGGCACATCTAATTGATCGGTTACCAAGATAGGACTGCGCGTACTGCGGTACCAGTCGTCAAGCACGCCCCGGCCAACCTCGAACGAACGTACGTCGACGTCGACCTCCGGGTACCGTTGCTTCAGGACAGCCTTCGCAGAACGTGCCGCGCGTTCGAGTTCGACCTCGACGTTCCGGGATTCTGGAAGATTGTGCACATACCATAGTTCGACGCCATCGATCTCTGCGCTCTCGATGGCCTGATGTAATTCCTCCGCAGCTGTTCGCAAGCTAGGGCCAAGGTCGTCTGGTCGCTCGTTCCCCAACACCCATGAAGCGGCGGTACCAAGATCAGCGGCTTTGTTGGCCGACGCCTCGAGCTTGGTCTCATCGCCGGCGATATAGCCCTGCGCCAAAACCGCAATACGACTGTCCTCATCAACGTACATCAGGTCACACTTGCGATCCCGATGACCATCAGTGATGGCAGTGGCAGCAACAGTTGCGACATCGTCAACCCCAAAACGAAGCTCCAGGGCAAACAGCAAGAGCCCGTTGGGGGCGAAGGCAGTCAGATCCGAACGATTACGAAAAGCGCCCAACGCACTTGTCACCTAGACTTCCTTTCAACAACGATCTGGCGATATCAACAGCATGTCAGCTTACACAGAGTATACAGTTAGACACTAGGCGTGTGCGGAGGCGCTCGTTGCGGCAATGCAGAACTAGCGACACGTCGAGCTGAAAGGAGCAAAGTACGTCCGAGCTTCCGGTCACCCGTGAAGCTAGCTGAAGGCAACACCCCCAATTTGGCGGCGAGCCCCAGAGACCGCATACCCCCTCGCTCCAGCCAGGCCCTAGCCTCGCTTGTTGTAGTACGGACGATGCTGCCGAAGGAAGCGGGATTCCATGTCGTACGCAGCATGCCGATCAGTGCAGGACCACGCTTGCCACCGCACGAACTTTTTTCCATGTCTCACATGCTGCTTCATCCGGACATTGAACTGTTTGGTAGACCCCACATAACAGACAACTCCTTCCGCATCGAAAAGAACATAGACAACGAACGCTCCTTTCGGTGGCCACTCCATGCCCCGTTCCAAAGGGAAGGTGCCGCTCCACGGCTCATCACGCGGAACCCGCTGAGCCATCAGCTTCAGGACGTTCCCTTGGGGAAGCCCAGCTTCTCGCCACTGCGTAGCAAACCCGCTCAGTGAGATCTCACGCAACCGGATGTAGACATCGTAAAGCTCAAGGTCACCGATCTCGCCAGAAGCGTACGAACGGGCTACAGCCAGTACGCACTGGCCAGTAGCCTCCCGCTGCGCTTCCTCCAAGCGCAGACGCTTGCGGCCCAAAAGCTCAAGGTGTTGAGTGGTGGCGGCAAAACTCAGCTCTGAGCCAGTCGTAGTCATGCATCCTCCAAGACTCGCAGTCGCGAGCCACGCTAAGAGAGGACACCGACAGAACGACTAGTTCACAGGAAGCACACCCTCCAAGAACAAGGCCGATCAACCATCTCCATAAAGCAGCGCTACACGCACATCACCGATGCCCTCGGACGAGACGTCGCTGGCCGCCTCAGCAGCTACTCCTAAGGAATGGGCTAAGCACAAGGTTGACGCAAGCCGGTCTGCGTGTGTTCAAGGAGGACCGGCTCGCGATCATCACCCGACGGTGACATCTAAGGTGCGCCAGATGCGCTGAGGTGGTGTACCAGCACCAGATCCGGCCGGTGTTCATCGACAGTAACGGAGCGACGGATCAGCTCTTCCCGACGCAGTGTCTAGAGGCATAGTATACAGATCTGAAGAGATTCGTGTATGGAAATATTGTTGTTCTGGTGG
>NZ_JBEOVY010000114.1:0-20449 GCF_040295745.1 Saccharopolyspora sp. NPDC002686 | reverse complement strand
CAAACAACACACCAACGACCTCGCCCCCGCCCTTTTTTTCCCTTTATTATTTTGGCCTGCCTTGCCACCCAAAAAGACTCACGGGTGCGTCAGCGCTTCTGGAGGGAGAGGCCGGCTCGGAGGGAGCCGACGATCTCGAAGAGGGCTTCCTGGAAGCGGGTTCCGATGGCGCGGAGGTTGACGAAACCGTGGATCAGGTCCGGGAAGCGGCGGCTGATCACCGGCACGCCCGCCTCGGCCAGCCGGGCCGCGTAGGCCTCGCCCTCGTCGCGCAGCGGGTCGAAACCGGCCGTGACCACGCAGGCCGGGGGCAGTCCGCTGAGGTCCTCGGTCAGCAGGACCGACAGGCGCGGGTCGTCGCGCAGGCTCTCGTCGGGCTGGTAGTGGTCCATGAACCAGGTCGTGTCCTCTTCGGTGATCAGGAAGCCGCGCCGGAACAGCTTCCGGGACGGGCGGCTCGTGGTGGCGTCCGTCGCCGGGTAGATCAGCAGCTGGAACGCCGGGTCGGTCAGGTCGGACCGGGCGGCGATCTGGCACACCGCGGCCGCCATGTTGCCGCCCGCGCTGTCCCCGCCGACCGCGATCGCGTCGCTGCTGGTGCCCAGTTCGGCGGCGTTGTCGACGGCGTAGCGGTAGGCGTCGAGGCAGTCGTCCAGCGCGGCCGGGAAGCGGTGTTCGGGGGCGAGCCGGTAGTCGACCGACAGCACCCGGACGTCGGCGTGCTTGGCCAGGAACCGGCACACGTCGTCGTGGCTGTCCAGGTCGCCGATGACCCAGCCGCCGCCGTGGAAGAACACCAGCAGCGGGCTGATCCCGGTGAGCTCCCGCGGCCGGTACAGCCGGGCACCCAGGTCGCCGTGCTCGGTCGGGATCTGCCGGTCGGCGACCACCACCCCGTCGATCGGCGCCGAGTTGATGCGGGTCCCCCGGCGCATGGCGGCGCGGGCCAGCTCCGGCGTGGGGGCCGAGAGCTTCTCCTGCCCGCTGAGCTTCTGCAGCTTGAGCAGCAGCTGGGCGTCCAGGGCGAGCTCCTGGTCGTCCAGGCGGATGGGCGACCCGGCGATGAGCCGACGCACGGGGCGGGGCAGGGCGAAGATGCCGTGGACCGCCGCGGCCTCCAGCATCGGTCGCACCTGGTCGAGGACGTTGGGCATGGGCGTGGACCTCCCCGGGAAGGCAGCAGGGCGGGATAGAGGCTACCCGCTAGTAGGTGTGTTCCAGGACACCGCTCGCGGCTTTGACCTCGACCCGACTCGAAGTCGTAGCGTGGCGAGGTCCGACGGGGGAGACAGGCGCGGCGAGCGGGTGGAAGGATCTGTGCAATGACGGTGACCGTGGTGGGAATCGGCGGCTCGGTGCGACCGGACTCGCAGTCCGAGCGCGCACTGCACGCCGCGCTGGCGGGGGCCAGGGAGGCCGGCGCCAAGGTCCACGCGATCACCGGCAGCAGCCTGGCCCTGCCGTTCTACGACCCGCACCTCACCGAGCGCACCGACAACGCGCTGGAGCTGGTGGAGGCGCTGCGCAGCGCCGACGGCGTCATCCTCGCCTCGCCCGGCTACCACGGAACCGTCTCCGGTCTGATCAAGAACGCCCTGGACTATGCGGAGGACCTGCGCGACGACGAGCGGCCCTACCTGGACGGCCGGGCGGTCGGCTGCATCGGCATCGCCCACGGCTGGCAGGCCACGGTCACCACGCTGCAGGCGCTGCGCTCCGTGGTGCACGCGCTGCGCGGCTGGCCGACCCCGCTCGGCGGCGCGGTCAACTCCGCCGAAACGCACTTCGAGTCCGGCGGCGACTGCGCTGATCAGAAGGTCGCCGGAATCCTGCGCACGATCGGCCACCAGGTCGTCGACTTCGCCACCCGCTCCTGAGCGCTCCGAAATGCGGGGGTGCTCGGTGCGCAGGACCCTCGGAGCGAAGTAGCTCGCGTCCGGGGAGGTTGCACCGATCATGGCCCAGAAGTCTCCGATCACCAGCCCGCTCAACGACCAGGACCAAGACGTCACCGGCAAACTGCTGCAGGCGACGCTGCTCGACTTGATCGACCTGCACCTGGTGGCCAAGCAGGCGCACTGGAACGTCGTCGGCCGCTTCTTCCGCGACGTGCACCTGCAGCTCGACGAACTGGTCGACACCGCGCGCGGCTTCGCCGACGACGTCGCGGAACGCGCCGCGGCCATCGGCGTCTCACCGGACGGGCGGGCCGCGACGGTGGCCGCGGGCTCCGGGTTGCCGAAGTTCGAGCCGGACTGGCGCAGCGACAAGTCGGTCATCGAGTCGATCACCGATGCGCTGGGCGAACTGGTCGGCCGCCTGCGCGTCCGCATCGACGAGTCGGACAAGACCGACCTGGTGACCCAGGACCTGTTCATCGCGATCGCCGCAGACCTGGAGAAGTCCCGCTGGATGTGGCAGGCGCAGATCAAGTCCTGACCGCGGCACTACGGCAGGTTGGGCTCCAGGACCTGGGCGACCTGCAAGGCCTTGTCGCAGGTCTCGGCGTCGGCCGGGCCGTTCTCGGCGGTGTACTTGATCTCCACCGAGACCGAGCCGTCGCCGGCGCCGACGATCTGGCGGCACCAGGAGAACTCCGCCCCGCTGGGCACGGCGCTGATGCCGGGGTGGGCGCCGACCTGGTTCGGCTGGAAGGCGTTGAAGCCGCCGCGCTGGGCCTTCCAGGCCGCCAGGTCGGTCTGCTCCGCCTTGGAGATCCGCAGCAGGTACTCGTCGTCGCCCCGGAAGTCGCAGCCGACCTCGCCGTTCTCGTCGACCGGTTCCCCGGGCGCGGTGACTCCGACGTGCTGGAGATCGCTCTGGGAGAGCGCTGAGCACGGGTCGAACGCGGCCAGCGATGGGCCGACGAACGGTTCGTCGTCACCTGGATGCGCGCCGTGGTCCGAGCTGGTCCCGCACCCGGTGAGCAGGAAGCCGGTGACGGCCAACGCAGCTGCGGCTGTGACTGGTGTTGTACGCATGCCCATCTTCACGTTCTAGGAGTTCTTGGGAAGAGGCTACGCGAATCGAACACCGCAGGGGCAACTTCGAACGAGCCCGTTCCCTGAACTCCACGTGTCGATTGGGCAGGTCCAACACCTGTGGACAGATCACCCGCCCGGTCGACGGCTTCCGCGAATTCAATGGAATTTCGACCTCCGATTTCCATTGAATTTGCGTCACCGCAGGCCGCTGGACCCCGGAGGTCCACAGTGGAGGAAAGGTGCCTTCCGCCGGTGGGGTCGGCGGAAGGCACCTCCTACCTCGGGTGATCAGATGCGGCGGGCGCGCTCGTACTGCTTCGGCCAGATGTTGTCCGCGTGCAGCCGGTCGGCCGCGCGGAGCGGCCAGTGCGGGTCGCGGAGCAGCTCGCGGCCGAGCAGGACCGCGTCCGCCGAGCCCGAAGCGACGATCTCCTCCGCCTGCTCCGGCGAGGTGATCAGGCCGACCGCCGCGGTCGGCACGTCCGCCTCGGCGCGCACCTGGCGGGCGAAGCGCACCTGGTAGCCGGCGCTGACCGGGATGTCGGCCTTCGGCACCGCGCCGCCGGTCGAGGCGTCCACCAGGTCGACCCCGCGCTCGGCGAGCAGGCGGGACAGCCGCACCGAGTCCTCGCCGGTCCAGCCGCCCTCGACCCAGTCGGTCGCCGAGATCCGCGCGAACAGCGGCCGGTCCGCCGGCCACGCCTCGCGGACCGCGTCGGTGATCTCCAGCAGCGCCCGCACCCGGTTGTCGAAGTCGCCGCCGTAGCGGTCGGTGCGGTCGTTGACCAGCGGCGAGTAGAACTGGTGCGCCAGGTAGCCGTGCGCGAAGTGCAGCTCGATCACGTCGAACCCGGCCGCTTCGGCCCGGCGGGCGGCCGCCGCGAACTGGGCGGGCAGCTCCGCGACCTCGGCTTCGGTCAGGGCGCGCGGCGCGGCGAGGTTGCCGAAGGCCTTGTCGGTCGAGCTGACCGTCTCCCAACCGCCCTCGGAGACCGGAACGGTCTGCCCGCCCTCCCATGGCGCGGAGGTGGACGCCTTGAATCCGGCGTGCGCGAGCTGCACGCCCGTCGCCGCGCCCTGCGCGTGCGCGAAGTCGTTGATCCGGCGCCAGGCCGCGACCTGCTCGTCGTTCCACAGGCCGGTGTCACCGGGGCTGATCCGGCCTTCCGGGACCACGGCGGTCGCCTCGGCGATGATCAGCCCGGCGCCGCCGGTGGCGAACTGGCCGAGGTGCACCAGGTGCCAGTCGTTCGGCACGCCGTCGGTCGCGGAGTACTGGCACATGGGCGAGACCCAGGCGCGGTTGCGGATGGCGAGGTCGCGCAGCTTGATCGGTTCGAAGAGATGGCTCACGACAGGCATCGACAACCGCGCGGAACGAGATATTCCGATCTGCTGGCCATCTCACATGGTGGCCAGCAGCGCTTCGAACGCGGCGTCCGCGCGCTCCACGTCCCCGGTGGCCAGCAGGTCGAGGACCAGTCCGCGCAGCGCCGCCAGGACCAGGGTGGCGTCGGTTCCGGAGCCGCCGAGGGCGCGCTGGAGGGGCGGCAGCCATTCGCGGACGCTGGCCTCGGCGAAGCCCTCCCAGGCGCCGCCGCGCAACGAGCGCGCGTAGCTCTCGAAGAAGAACCGGGTCACGTCGTGGTGCGCCGGGTCGCTGAGCCAGCGCCACAGCGCCCGCAGCGCTTCGGCCCGGTCCCGGCAATCGGCGAGGGTGTCGGCGAGCAGCCGGAGCTGGACGTCGCGGGCGTAGCGGTGCACTTCGCGGACCAGGCCTTCCTTGGACCCGAAGAAGTACAGCAGCATGCGCGGGCTGGAGCCGACCGCTGCCGCGAGCGGGCGCAGCGAGGTCTCCGAAAGGCCGTGCGCGGCGGAGTAGTCCAGGAGCTTCACGAGCAGTTCGCCGCGGCGTCCCTCGTCCTGCTCGGTCATCGTCGCCCTCTGTTCCGGTCCCGGTCGGACTGCTAGCCTACGAGTGAAACGACTGTTTCACCACAGGAGCGGGACATGGCTTCCGAGATCACCATCCGGACCGGTCCGAGACCGGGCGACCTGGGCACCGTCCTGGCCATGCACGGCAGGTTCTACGCGCGCGAGCACTGCTTCGACGAACGCTTCGAGGCGCACGTCGCCAGCGGCCTGGCCGCTTTCGCCGCAGCGCTCGGCGAAGCCCGCGACGAACCGGGCGCCGATCCGGGTCGGCTGTGGATCGCCGAGCGGGACGGCGAGGTCGTCGGCACCGTCGGGCTCACCGACGAAGGTGCGGGCACCGCGCAGCTGCGGTGGTTCCTGGTGTCGCCCGAGGTGCGAGGTGCCGGCGTCGGCAGGCAGCTGATCGGCGCCCTGCTCGACCACGCGCGGGAGCGGGAGTTCAAGCAGGTCCGGCTGTGGACGGTCGGTCAGCTGGAAGCCGCGGCGCACCTCTACCTCGACGCCGGATTCCGTTGCGTCGAGCGGAAACCGGTCCGGCAGTGGGGGCAGCAGCTCGACGAGCTGGAGTACCGGCTCGACCTGGTCTGACGACCGGGAACAGGACCTCCATCGGGCCGGAAGCCCCTGGTAGAAGGCCTGCGAGCCGCGCATTCTGCGGGTATGGCACCGCAGGTCAACGCGGTGCGCGCCCAGTGCCACTACAAGCGCGCGGACGTGCCCGCGCCGGTGGAGATGCTCCACCGCTTCCGCACCCTGACCGGCAGAAGAGCCGCCGGTCGGGTCCTCGACGAGGGCGCGTTCGCCCCGGAAGACCTGCTCGGCTACCGCCACGTCCGCCAGCTCGTGCTGATCGGCGCGACAGCGGAAGCCGGCCGCGCCCGCAGTGACCTCGGGACGGAACAGATCGACGCCGCCCCGGAGCAGCTGCCGTTCCCGGACGACACCTTCGACGCGGTCGTCGACCGCTTCTCGCTGTGCTGCGCGGAGGAACCCCGCGCGGTGCTGCGGGAGGTCAGCCGCATCCTGCGCCCCGCCGGGCTGTTCCTGTTCCTCGAGCACACCCGAGCCCCCGGCGTGGTCGGACAGGCCCAGGACAAGGCGCAGGAGATGCTGCGGGGAACCCGGCGCTGCAGCCTCAACGTGGAAGTCCTGTCCCAGGTGCAGCTGGCGGGGATGGTGGTGCGCCGAGCCGACTGGTTCTGGCCCGCCGCGCACGTGCGCGTCCCGCTGGTCCAGGGCGTCGCCACCCACGCCGACCCGCAGCATGAGCGGGAGCTGAGCTGGCTCCGAAACTCCCACCGCGTGGGAGAAATCCCCTGGCCGGAGCCGTGAGCTCCGGCCCGGCAGACCCCGCCGGGCGAGGCCTGCCGAACCGGGGTGATCAGCCCAGGCCGACGGCGCGGCGGGCGAAGTGGATCTCCGCCGCCACCTGGCGCAGCGTCTCCGCCACCACCAGCGAACCGTGGCCCGCGTCGTAGCGGTAGAACTCGAACGGGATGTCCCGCTGCCCCAACCGGTCCAGGTAGTTCAGGATCTGCTGGATCGGGCAGCGCGGGTCGTTGTCCCCGGCCAGCACCAGCGTCGGCACCCGCACCTGGTCCACGTAGGTGATCGGCGAGGCCTTCTCGTACACCTCCGGCACGTCCTCCGGCGCACCGCCGAACAGCGCGCGGTCGTAGGCCCGCAGCGGCTCCATCTCGTCGGCGTAGGCCGAGACGTAGTCGGCCACCGGAACACCGGCGACACCGCCGGCCCACCGCTCCGGCTGCGTGCCCAGCGCCAGCAGCGTCAGGTACCCGCCCCAGGACGCACCGGCGACGATGCTCAGCGACGGGGTCGTCAACCCGGCCTCGACGGCCCAGTCGTGCACCCGCGCGACGTCCTCGAGCTCGGTCAGCCCCGGCCGTCCCTCGATCGCGTCGCGCCAGGGCGAGCCGTAGCCGGTGGAGCCCCGGTAGTTGATCTCCACCACCGCGAACCCGGCGTCCAGCCAGGCCGCGCGGTAGGCGGAGAACCGGTCCTCGTCGGCCGCGTGCGGACCGCCGTGCAGGTTGAACACCGTCGGGATCGGCCCGTCCCCGGCGCCGGCCGGGCGCGCGACCAGCGCGTGGACGGTGTCGTTCGGCCCGTACGGCACCTCGACGAACACGTCGCTGACGGCTTCCGAGCCCGGCGGCCGGTCACCGGGCGGGGTCAGCAGGACCTGGTCCTCGCCGTCCGCGGAAACCGTGCGGATCAGCGACGGGGTCGCCGCCGACGACCACGCGTACTCCACCGCGTGGTCCGGCCGCACCGACGCGCCCGCCACAGTGCCCGGTGGCGTGGCCAGCTCGGTCAGCGTCTTGTCCGCCAGGTCGTAGCGGTGCATGGTGGTCCGCGCGTGGTGGGTGTGCGCGATCAGCAGCGACTTGCCGTCCGGGTACCAGTCCGCCGAGACCTCGCCGGGCAGGTCGAGCTCGATCTCGGTCTCGGTGTCCGCCGCGACGTCCCAGATCAGCAGCTCCTCCTTGCCGCGGCGCTCGTGCAGCACCAGCAGCCGGGGGTCACCGGTGACCGGCGCGAACTCCAGCGCGTCCAGCCCCTTGCCGGGGCCGTCCCACTTCTCGCCGACCTCGGAACCGTCGGTGCGCAGCACCCGCAGCGCCGGGTGGCGGCTGTCGCCGTGCTCGGAGTGCGAGATCACCAGCATCGACTCGTCCCAGGACATCGCGGACAGCCCGCCGTCCTGCTCGTGCTCGTAGAGCACCTCCGGACGGCCGTCGCGCACCACCCACACCGTCACGCCGTCATCGGTGGACATCCCCATGCCGATCACCGACCGGCCCAGTTCCAGCCCGGCCGGGTAGCCGGGGTGCGTGCCCGGCAGCGCGGGCTTCGCCTCGCCCGAGGCGAACGGCTCCACCCGCCAGCTGCCGAACTCGTCGCCGTCGGTGTCGTCGAACCACCAGATCTGCTCGCCGTCCGCGGACAGCGTGCCGTGGAACGTCCCGTTCGGGCGGTCGGTCACCTGGCGGTGCTTGTCCGCGTCGCGGTCCCACGCGTAGAGCTCCCAGGTGCCGCTGAAGTTCGACACGTACAGGCTGCGCTGCGGGGCGTCGCGGGCCCAGTCCGGCAGCGACACGCGCGGCGCGCTGAAGCGGGCCCGCCACCGGGCCTCCCGCTCGGGGTCGTCGAAAAGCTTCTCGGGGATCTTCGCCTCGGGGTAGGTGCTCACGCCCCGATAGTGCCCGATGCGCCCTCGACCTGCGGAGCCGACAGGCGCTCAGCGCCGCACTTCGAACAGGAAGCACCCGTGCTCGACGGCCCGCACGTGGACCAGCGCGACCTCGGGGTCCAGCAGCAGGTCATCGGCGGTGCGCTCGGAGAGCGCGGTCTTGCCGTCGAGCAAGCTGCCGCCGAGGATCTCGCCGTTGCCGTTGTAAGCGCGGAGAACCCGGCGGTCGCCGCGCAGCGGCTCCGGCCACTCCGGGCCTTCCGGTCCGTCGCAGGCCTCGGCGTGGATGAAGACCGGCCCGACCTCTTCGTACGCGCCCGGTTCGGCGTCGTTGTCCCGGGCCCAGCGCCGCAGCGGCGCGTAGGAGACCAGCGCGATCCGCTCGCCCGGCCTGCTCCGCTGCAAGCAGCAGCGCAGCGGCTGGCCGTACTCGTCGTCCTCGATGCGGATCTGGGGTTCCCGCCCGGCGTCATCGGACTTGCGAAGTTCATCCAGCACGTCGGGTTCGATGGGCAGCACGCGGAAGGTCATGACTCGATCGTTGCCGCTGAGAACCGCCGGAGCTGGCGGGAAACCGCCATCACGCCTGGTCCGGCAGATCCGACGGGTCGACGGCCACGGCGCGCAGCCGGTTCAGCACGGCCCGGGCGGCCTTGTCGTAGCAGGTGAACTCGTCGTGCAGGACGGACTCGGCGTTGGCCATCTCCAGGAACGCGGCGAGTTCGAAGACCAGCTGCCCGATGTCGGCGTCGGGGACCACGCCGCCCGCCTGCTGCGCCTCCAGCGCGGTCCGCTCGAGGTGGCCCAGCCAGTCGGAGCGGGCGGTGACCAGGGCGTCGTGGACCTTGCCGCTGCGGGCGTCGAACTCGGCCGAGGCGGCGTAGAAGAAGCAGCCGCCGGGGAAGACCCGCTCCCGGGAGTAGGTCAGCCAGCTGTCGCAGGTGCGCCGCAGGCGGTCGATGCCCGGTGGCGCGCTGCGGGCGGGCTCGACGACGTGCTCGACGAAAATCCCGGTGGCTGCGGCGATGGTGGCGAGCTGGAGGTCCTCTTTGGACCCGAACAGCGCGAACACCCCGCTCTTGCTGAGCTCGAGCTCGTTCGCGAGACGCCCGAGGGACAGCCCGTCGAGGCCCTCGACGGAGGCCAGGTCCACAGCGCGGCGGAGGACCAGCTGACGGGTCTGGTTGCCGCGCTCGATCCGCCGGTCTGCCACGTCGTCCACCTCTCCTGCGCTTGGCACCCGAGTCTAGCGAGAAAAGGTGGACGACCGTGCGGTCAACTCGCTATAAAGAAGCACGACCGACCGTGCTGTTTGTTTGCGAGGAGAGACGCCATGACCGACATCTGGTTCGCGCGCTGGAAGTCCGGCCCCGCGAGGGCTTCGGCGGCCGGCGGTGATCCCGTCGTCGTGAGCGTCACCGAGTTCACGCCGCGCCGGCTGTGGACCGCGCTCGGTGTGTGCGTCCGCGGAACCGTCCTGCGCAGGATCTGGCCAGACCTCGAGGGCGCGGTCGGGGTGTGGCTGTGGCTGGAGCTCGGCCGGTTGCACCCGCGAGCGGGCGCGGTCTCGGTGTGGCGCGGCGAAGCGGACCTGCGGCGCTTCGTGGGCCGCCGCGATCACGTGCAGATCATGCGCGCCTACCGCGACCGCGGTGCGATGCGCTCGACGACCTGGCTGGCGGACCGGTTCGACCCGCCCGCCGTGCGAAAAGCGGCCCGTGACTGGATATCCGGGACCTAGGAACATGAGAAGGGCCTTGGCCGGAAAACCGGCCAAGGCCCTTCTCTACGTCGGGGTGGCGGGATTTGAACCCACGACCTCTTCGACCCGAACGAAGCGCGCTCCCAAGCTGCGCCACACCCCGATACTTCAGCGGAGGAGCATCTCGGGTGCTCGCCCCAACCGCTGAAGAGTACTTTACCGGACGCTCTCACCCGTCCCGAACGGGGTCCCCTTATTGATGTTTTCGCTGGTAGAAGCCGACTTTTCAGAGCGGGGCAGCAGGGTCAGCAAAGTCGCCTCCGGCGGGCAGGCGAACCGCACCGGCGCGTACGGCGACGTGCCCAGCCCCGCCGAGACGTGCAGGTGCATCCGCTCGCCCCAGGTGGACGCGCCGCGCGCCCGGGGACGGTCGAGATCGCAGTTGGTCACCAGCGCGCCGTAACCCGGCAGCCGCAGCTGACCGCCGTGCGTGTGCCCGGCCAGCACCAGGTCGTAGCCGTCCTCGGCGAAGCTGTCCAGCACGCGCGGCTCGGGGGAGTGCGTCACGCCGAGGCGCAGCTGCACGCCTTCCGGCGGTGCTCCGGCGATCAGGTCGTAGCGGTCGGCGTGCAGGTGCGGGTCGTCCAGGCCGGCGATGTGGATCCGGACCCCGGCGACCTCGATCTCGTGGCGCCGGTGCGTCGCGTCCAGCCAGCCGCGCTCGGCCATCGCCGCGCGCAGGTCGCGCCACGGCAGGGGATCGCCGTGGATGCGCTTGGTCTTCGACGACGGCAGCAGGTAGCGGGCCGGGTTCTTCGCGGTCGGCCCGTAGTAGTCGTTGCTGCCGAAGACGAAGATGCCCGGCCGGTCCAGCAGCGGACCCATCGCGCGCAGCGCCGCAGGCACCGCCTGCGGGTGCGCGAGGTTGTCGCCGGTGTTGACCACCAGATCCGGGTCGAGGTCCACCAGCTCGGACACCCACCGCTGCTTGGACCGCTGGTTCGGCGTCATGTGCAGGTCGGAGATGTGCAGCACCCGCAGCGGGGCAGTGCCCTCGTCGAGCACCGGCAGCGAGACCTGCCGCAGCGTCCAGTGCCGCCGCTCGATCGCTGCCGAGTAGGTGACCGTCGCGGCGCCGAGAGCGCCCGCGCTGAGCAGAAATCGCCCGAACTTGTTCACCCCACCAACCCTACGTCGACACGGCGGACCGCGTGCCCGGCCCATCCGCGCGGCGGGATAATCGACACATGGCCGAGCTCAAGGACAAGCTGCGGGCGGACCTCTCCGCCGCGATGAAGCAACGCGACACCGTCGTCACCGGAGTGCTGCGGATGGTGCTGGCCGCCGTCGGCAAGGAGGAGGTGGCCGGCAAGCAGGCGCGCGAGCTCACCGACGAAGAGGTGCAGCGCGTGCTGAGCAAGGAGGCCAAGAAGCGCGAGGAGGCGGCCGAGGCGTTCGGCGGTGCCGGGCGCGCGGAGCAGGCCGAAGCCGAGCTCGGCGAGGCGGAGATCATCCGCCGCTACCTGCCGAAGCCGCTGGGCGACGACGAGCTGGCGCAGCTGGTCAAGGACGCCGTCGGCGAGGTCGAGGCGGAACTGGGCGAGCGCCCGGGCATGAAGCAGATGGGCCAGGTCATGAAGGCGGCCAACGCGAAGGTCGCGGGCCGCGCAGAAGGCGGCAAGGTCGCAGCCCTCGTCAAGACCGAACTCGCCAGCTGACCGAACTCGCCGGCTGACCGCCGCCCGCTGTTCCAGTTCCGTCTCGCTGGTACAGAACCACAGTTTCAATTGAAACTGCAAAACCCACCCCACGGCGGATCGCAGTTTCAATTGAAACTGTGGTCCGAGGTGCAGGTCGTGAGCGGGGATGGTGGTTGTTGCCGCCGTTCGCGCTCACGGCCTCGGGGCGCGGGTAGTGGTCAGTCGTCGGCGGTGTTCCGGCGCCAGTAGGCAAGGGCGTAGAGGCGGCGGCGTTCCAGGCCGAGCTCGCGCTGGCAGTGCTCCCGGAGTTGGTGGACGATCTCGGCTTCCGCGCCGATCCAGACGTGCGGGTTCGGGCCTAGCTCGGCCGCGCGGACCGCGTCGACGAGCAGCGTGCTGTCCTCGGCCGGAGTGCCGTCGCGGTGCAGCCAGTGCCACTCCACCTGGGCCGCCGAGTCGATCTCCTGCTCTTCTGCGGCATCGGCGACCTCGGCGAAGACCTGCACCTTCGCCTCGGCGGGCAGCTCCTCCAGGATCGCCGACATCGCGGGCAGCGCCGTTTCGTCGCCGACCAGCACCAGCGGGTCCGCGTCGGCCTGCGGCTGGTACGCGGGGCTCGGGCCGACCGTCACGATCTGCTCGCCCGGCGTCGCCTGCGCTGCCCACGCGCTGCCCGGGCCGTCGTGGTCGTGCACCACGAAGTCGATCGACAGCTCCTGCCGCTCCGCGTCGAACGAGCGGACCGTGTAGGTGCGCTGCCGGGGCTGCTGCTCGCGGGGCAGCGCGAACACCTCGGCGCGGGTCCGACCCAGCGGCATCGGCTGGCCGGGCTGCGCCAGGCACAGCTTGATCCGCTGGTCGCTGCCGTTGCTGACGAAGTCGGCGAGCTCCTCCCCGCCGAGCACGACCCGCACCATCCGCGGCGTGATCCGCTCCGCGGACCGCACCTCCAGCAACCGGTACCGAGATCGTGCGCGCCTGGTGCTCACCTGCGTGTTCGTCACACGACCGAGTCTAGGAACCCCCACCAAGACCCCATCCCCGGCACCGCCCCACGCAATCCCGACGAGGTTCCCCAGGCG
This sequence comes from Saccharopolyspora sp. NPDC002686, assembly GCF_040295745.1. Classification (NCBI taxonomy): domain Bacteria; kingdom Bacillati; phylum Actinomycetota; class Actinomycetes; order Pseudonocardiales; family Pseudonocardiaceae; genus Saccharopolyspora; species Saccharopolyspora sp. NPDC002686. Next base: position 7,832 of record NZ_JBEOVY010000114.1, on the reverse strand, counting down.
CGTTCCGCGCGGCGGTGCCTAGACCGCGGTCAAAATTCCATTGAAATCGGACCTCCGATTTCAATGGAATTTGCGGGAGTTGCCCACGGGGGTGGAGACGGCAGTGCGGGCGCCTCCGGTCTGGAGACGCCCGCACTGGTCGGTCACGGTGGGAAGTTGTCCGGCGAGTTGGGTGGATTCGGTTGCTCCGGTGGTGGCGCCGGCGGCTGCTCCGGTGGTGGCCCGGGCGCCGTCGGCTGGGGCGGTGGCTTCTCCGGCGAGGGCGGCGGGACGTAGCCCGTGCTCACCGACAGCGTCACGGTCTCGCCCGGCAGCGCGAAGCCGCGCGGCGTCTGGCTGACCACCAGGCCCTGCTTGCGCGCGCTGTTCACCGAACGCTCCTGGACCTTGTAGCCCGCCTTCTGCAGCGCGTCGGTGGCCCGGTCCGAGGTCATGCCGACGACGTTGGGCACCTGGAACTCGTCGCCGCCGTTCTCGTAGCGCTCGATGGTCGGCGGCAGCTGCGCGACCGGCAGGCCCTCGTGGATGACGTTCATCGCGTCGAACCAGGTCCGCGCCGGGACCTTGCCGCCGTAGATGTTGCCGCCGTTGACCCCGCAGAGCCGCGGCGGATCGGTGTCGCAGATGCCCTGCGGCGAGGTGCCGTCGCTGAAGGTCAGCACCGCCCCGGAGTACTGCGGGGTGGCGCCGAGGAACCCGGCGGACTGGTACGACTCGGTGGTCCCGGTCTTGCTCGCCAGCGGACGGGTCCAGTGCGCTCCGGACGCCGCCGCGGCCGCCGTGCCGCCGGGCTTGTCGTCCTGGCTCATGCCGACCGCCAGCGCGTTCGCCAGCGGCTCGTCGACGACCTGCTCGCACGGGTCCTCGGTGATCGACACCGGGTTGCCGTTGCGGTCCAGGATCTGCTCGATCGGCGTCGGCGGGCACCAGGTGCCGCCGCTCATGATCGTCGCGCCGACGTTGCTGATCTCCAGCGGGCTGGTCGGCGCGTACCCGAGGGTGAACGCACCGATGTTGTGCTGCTTGACGAAGTCGGCCTGCGAGACGCCGCTGGAACCGTTCGCCCCGAGCGGATCACCGGAGGCGGTGTAGTTCTGCAGCGTCTGCCGCATGCCGAGCCGCACCGCCATGTCCACCGTCTGGTCCAGCCCGGCGCGCTCCTCCAGCGCGACGAACGCGGTGTTCGGCGAGGTCGCCAGGGCCTTCTGCAGGGTCCGCGGGCCCGGTGACACGCCTTCGGCGTTGCCCACCGTGTAGGGCGCGGTGCCGTTCTTGTAGACCGACGAGGTGTAGCTGCCCGGAGCTTGGATGGTGTTGTAGATGCCCATCCCCTTCTCCATCGCGGCGGCCGAGGTGAACACCTTGTAGACCGACCCGGCACCGAACTTGATCACCCCGCTGGGCAGCGCGTACGCGGTCTGCCCCTGCGAGGCGTCGAGGCCGAAGTCCCGGTTGGCGACCAGCGCGCGCACCCGGTGCTTCTCCTTGCCGGGTTCGACCACGCTCATCACGTTGGCGATGCCCTTGGTCGTCTTCGGCACGCCCTTCTCGGCGGCGGCCTTGGCGGCGGTGGTGGCCTTCTCGTCCAGTGTGGTGCGGATCGTGTAGCCGCCGGTCCGGAGCTGCTCCTCGGTGAACCCGGCGCGTTCGAGGTAGTCGATGACGTACTTGCAGAAGAACCCGTCGGCCGGGCCGGCGCCGACGCAGCCGTTGGGGATGCTCTGCAGCGGCTGGACCAGGCCGAGCGGCGAGTTGCGCGCCTCGTCGGCGGCCTCCGGGGTGATCCGCTGCTGGTCCTCCATCGCCTTGATCACCAGGTTGCGCCGGTTGAGCGCCTCGTCGGGGTTGTTCTCCGGGTTCAGCGCGCTGGGGCTGTTCACCATGCCCGCCAGCAGCGCGGCCTGCGCGATGGTCAGCTGGTCCGGGGTGGTGCCGAAGTAGGTGCGGGAGGCCGCGGAGATGCCGTACGCCTGGTTCCCGTAGGGCACCACGTTGAGGTACCGGGTGAGGATCTCCTCCTTGGACAGCTGCTTCTCCAGCTGGAGGGCGATCCGCATCTCGCGCAGCTTGCGCGCCGGGGTCTGCTCGATGGCCTTGTGCTGCTTGACCGGGTCGCCGCCGGCGACCACGTGCACCAGGTAGTTCTTCACGTACTGCTGGGTGAGCGTGGAACCGCCCTGGGAGATGCCGCCGGAGACCTGGTTGGTCATCGCGGCGCGCAGCGTGCCCGCCCAGTCGACGCCCTGGTGGTCGAAGAACCGCCGGTCCTCGATGGCCACGATCGCGGCCTTCATGGTGTCGGCGATCTGGTCCGGGGCGGCCGGGGTCCGGTCCTGGTCGAACAGGTAGGAGATCGGCCTCCCGTCCTTGTCTGTGACCGTCGTCACAAGCGGAGGTTCCTTGGTCATCAGGTCCGCCGAGATGCTGTTCACCGCATCGCTGGCCCGGTTGGAGACCACGCCGAGTGACCCCGTTATCGGGAACAACAATCCGGCGACCAGTACGCCGGCCAGCACACACAGACCGAAAAGCTTCAACAAGCCGTCCCGGACACGCACTGCGCCAGCCTAAATCGGAACCCGTTCGTGACGGAGTGTCACGGGAGAAGTCCGCCCGATGTGATGAGTTCGAAAGATAACGGAGCGACAACCCTTGGTTGGTTGTGGAACCGAGGGGCTCTACAGTCCGTCTACGTCCAGCGACAGCACTGCTGCGGAAGACGCGTACCGCCGCAGCATCCGGTGCCGGGGGGCTCCGGACGAAATACGGTCGCCGACGATCCAGTGAGGAGCTGGGGGAACTCATATGTTCGAGCAGGGGGACTGGCGGGTAACCGCCGCTTGCCGTGACCAGAATCCGGACCAATTGTTCGTTCGCGGTGCGGAGCAGCGCAAAGCGCGAATGGTGTGCTTCGGCTGCCCGGTCCGCACCGAGTGCCTGAGCGAGGCTCTCGACAACAAGATCGAATTCGGCGTGTGGGGTGGAATGACGGAGCGGGAGCGCCGTGCGCTGCTGCGTCGTCGTCCCGATGTCCGCAACTGGCGTGAATTGCTGGAAGCGGCTCGGCAGCAATACGTCGATTTCGACGAGTACCAGGTGAGCTAGTTCATTCGGGTCGGGCCGGGCAATTCCACCGCGGATTGTCCGGCCCGAAACCTGTTATTCACCCGCGAGCCTGCGGCCTATCTCCCGCAGGCCCGCCAAATCGTGCACATCGGACGGAAGTGCCGGAACTCCGACCAGCGCCACGTCCGGGTGAGCTCGGGTGAACCGGGCCAACAACCGCTTCTCCCGTTCGGCGATGGCCACGCGATCGGCGTGCACACGCAGCGCGGCGGAAGCCATCGGCGCCGAACCGTCCGACTCGACCTCTTCGGCGACCGCCGTCGCGCGCGCCCCGGCCAGCCCGGCGAACACCGGGTGCGTCCGGTTGGCGACCAGCCCGACCAGCGGCATCTGCTCGCCCGCCAGGCGTTCCACGAAGTAGCTGGCCTCCCGCAGCGCGTCCGGTTCGGGGGCTGCGACCACCAGGAACGCCGTGCCGGGGGAGCGCAGCAGCCGGTAGGTCTGCTCGGCGCGCTCCCGGAACCCGCCGAAGGTCGAGTCGAAGGCCTGCACGAACCTTGCCGCGTCGGCCAGCAGCTGCCCGCCGATGATCGTCGAGACCGCCTTCGCGAAGATCCCGAACCCGGCCCCGACGATCTTGCGCAGTCCTTTGCCGCCGACCCGCGCCGGACTGGACAGCATCTTGATCAGCCGCCCGTCCAGCACGGTGGACAGCCGCTGCGGCGCGTCCAGGAAGTCCAGCGCCGACCGGCTCGGCGGGGTGTCCACCACGATCAGGTCCCACTGGCCGGACGCCGACAGCTGCCCCAGCTTCTCCATCGCCATGTACTCCTGCGTGCCGGAGAAGGACGTGGAGATCGTTTGGTAGAAGGGGTTGTTCAGGATCTGCTCGGCGCGTTCCTGCCCGGCGTGCGCGAGCACCATGTCGTCGAAGGTGCGGCGCATGTCCAGCATCATCGCGTTGAGGTCCCCGGCCGGGTCGAAGCCCTCCACCACCACCTGCTTCGGCTGGTTGCCGAGTTCCCGCAGGCCGAGGGCCTGGGCGAGCCGCCGCGCCGGGTCGATGGTGAGCACCGCGGTCTTGCGGCCGCGCTCGGCCGCGCGCACCGCCAGCGCCGCCGCGGTCGTCGTCTTGCCGACGCCGCCGGATCCGCAGCAGACGATGACGTGGGTGCTCGGGTCGTCCAGCAGGGCGTCGACGTCGACCTGCGAGGGCCGCATCGGTTCGCTCATCGGGGGCTCCGGATGCCGTGTTCGGTGAGTATCTCGGCCAGTTCGTAGAGCTCGGCGACGTCGATCCCGGCGGTCAGGTCGGGCAGCGCGACGGTGGGCAGGTCGGTCTCCTCGAGCTGGCGGCGAGCGCTCTGCTCGGTGCTCACCCGGATCGCGTGCTCGATCGTCTCGTGCACCAGCCCGTCGAGCTCGTCGTCCGCCAGGTTCAGCCCGGCGGCCTTCAGCCCGGCCCGCACCTCGTCGGCGTCGACCCGGCCCTCGGCGGTGTCCGCGACGGAACCGTCGGGGATCCGGTTGGGGCGGACCCGGTTGCACAGCACTCCGCCGGGGCGCAGGTCGGCGCCGTCGAGCTCGGCGACCGCCTCCAGGGTTTCGCGCACCGGCAGCTCTTCCAGCAGCGTCACCAGGTGCACGACGGTGTCGCTGGAGTGGACCAGCCGCACCACGCCGTCGCTGTGATCGCGGATCGGCCCGACCTTGGCCAGGTCGGCCATGGCCCGGGTGACGTCGAGGAACTTGACCACCCGCCCGGTCGGCGGCGCGTCGACCACCACCGCGTCGTAGACGTGGCGGCCGCGCTCGTCGGTGCGGCCGACGCACTCCTTGATCTTCCCGGTGAACAGCACGTCGCGGAGTCCCGGCGCGAGGGTGGTGGCGAACTCGATGGCCCCCATCTTGCGCAGCGTGCGCCCGGCGAAGCCGAGGTTGTAGAACATCGACAGGTACTCCAGCAGCGCAGCCTCGGCGTCGATGGCCAGCGCGCGGAGCTCGCCGCCGCCGGGAGCTGCGGCGATCCACTCCTCGGAGTAGGGCAGCGGCGCGGTGTCGAAGAGCTGGGCGATGCCCTGGCGGCCCTCGACCTCGATCAGCAGCACCTTGTGACCGCCGGTCGCCAGGGCCAGGGCGAGCGCGGCCGCGACGGTGGTCTTGCCGGTGCCGCCCTTGCCGCTGACCACGTGCAATCGGGCCTGGTTCAGCTCCCCGTTCCAGTCGGTCACGCGATCAGAGTAGGTCCCGGGTCGGTGAAATGTCTCCGGGTCGCTCGACGAGCCCCGTTCCGATCACGGCGTTCGAGGATCGCGGGACGCCTCCGCGGCCGCGCCCTCCGGGGCGCGTCTCCTAAGCTGCCCGCATGCAGAAGTGGGAGTACGCGACTGTTCCGCTGTTGATCCACGCGACCAAGCAGATCCTCGACCAGTGGGGCGAGGACGGCTGGGAGCTGGTCTCCGTGCTGCCCGGCCCGACCGGCGAGCAGATGGTGGCCTACCTCAAGCGGCCGAAGGAGGCCTGAGATGGGGCGCTGGACCGACCGCCTGGCTGAGCTGGGCATTCCGCTGCCCGACGTGGTGGCACCCGTCGCGGACTACGTGCCCGCGGTGCGCAGCGGCTCGCTGGTCTTCACCGCCGGCCAGGTGCCGGTGGTCAAGGGCGAGGTCGCCGCGACAGGCAAGGTCGGCGGGGAGATCAGCGGCGACGACGCCAAGCAGTGCGCCAGGATCTGCGCGCTGAACGCGCTCGCCGCGGTGGACGCGCTGGTCGGGCTGGACTCGATCGTCCGGGTCGTCAAGGTCGTCGGGTTCGTCGCCTCGGCCGAGGGCTTCACCGGGCAGCCCGCCGTGGTCAACGGCGCGTCCGAGGTGCTCGGCGAGATCTTCGGCGAGGCCGGCAAGCACGCCCGCTCCGCGGTGGGCGTGGCGGAGCTCCCGCTCGGCGTCCCGGTCGAGGTGGAGATCGTCGTCGAGGTCGAATGAGACCTTCCGGATCGAATGCGCGGCGTCGCCCATTTCGGGTGACGCCGCGTTTTCTTCGGAACACGTCGGGTGATCCGCGCCGGTTTTTCGGCGGCTGGGCCGCGAACTCGCCGCATCGACCAGTACGCTGCGATCATCCCGTGACTGGGTTCGCCGGAACCGGTTAGCCCGATCAGGGGGCGATTGAATCCAGTGTGTTGCGAAACGGTCGTTCAAGGGCTTGTGTGATCTCGCCGAGGCGACCAAGGTTCACCTGGACGGGTGTAACTGGAGCCGGGGGGCGGCGGGCGACACCCGCATCGACGTGGACGAGGCTGGGAGGGGCCGACGTTGGCGGTGCGCGAGAACGACTTGTGCCACGAATTGCTGCTTCGACTCGCCGACCGGTTGCCCGACCGGCACCTGTGGCGCTTCCGCGACTGGCTCGCCGGTGACGCGGCGGAAGTGATCGCGCAAGTGCTCCCGGGCACGCTCGTGCGCGAACGGGTCGGACTCGAGGACGACGAACACCGGCTGCTGGCCGAAGCCCTGCTCCCGCTGGGAGCCGACCCCGCGATGGTCAACGCGGTCCTCCCCGCGGACCCCGACGCGCTCCCGCAGCACGCGTTCAGCCCCGAGAGCCCCGGCGACCCGGTCGCCGACTCCGCGCTGCTCGTGCTCGGCGCCACGCTGCGCGGCCGGGCCGGAGTCCGGGAAGTGCGCAGCAGCTGGCGCAGCTCCGGCGCGGGCACCGCCGCCAAGCTGGTGCTGCTGGTGACCGCCTCCGCCGATCCCGTCGGCCTCACCGGGGAGGTCCAGCGCGTCCTGCGCGCCCTCGGTGAATCCGAGCCCCGGGTCGAAGTGCTCCCACCGGAGCACGAACCGACCGCCTACCACCGCGCGGCGCTCGCCCAATCGGCGCTGGTCTGCGCGGGTGCCGAAGAACTCGCCGGTCGTCGTGGCTGAGCGGACATCCGAAGGAGGCAACGTGGTGCACGTGGCTGAGGGAGCCGGTCCGGCGGAGCGGCTGCACGACCTCTTGCTCGCCATGGCCGGGCGGGTGGACGACGACGGGATCAACTCGGCCCGCGAACTGCTGGGCACCGGACTCCCGGGCGCCGCGGCGGCGTACCTCACCGGCTGCCTGATCGCCGGGCGCATCCCGGTCGACACCACCGAGCAGCACCAGCTGCGCCGCGTCCTGGAGGAGACCCGCTCCGCACCGGGGCTCGCCGACCGGCTGAACGCGGTGGACGGGGCGACGACCGGGGAACACCGCTTCGGCGACCCGGGCGATGTCGACGCGAGCCTCGCCGCCGCGCTGGCCCCGGTCACGGCCCGTCTCCAGGGCCTGCGCGGCCTGTGGTGCACGGCCCGGACGACCCCGGCCGGCGTGAGCTACGGCGCGGTGCCGCGCCGGGTCCTGCTCGCCGAGGTCGGTTCCGGCGGATCGACTCCGGCCGTGGCGTACCAGCTGCTCGAGGCCTTGCGCCGAGCTGGGTTGAACTGCTCGGTCGAGGTCTTCGACAGCGGTGCCGAACTGCCGGAGTACCACCGCGAAGCGCTGGCCGCGGCGCACCGCGTGCACCTGGACGCAGCCCCGGCCGAACCGGTTGCGGAGCGTCCGGTGGAGCAGGCCGTCGAGCAGCAGGCCCCGGCCGAGCCGACTCCGGAGCCTGCACCGGAACCAGCACCAGCCCCGGCGCCGGTCGAGCAAGTCCGGGCTGAGCAGCAGGTTCCGGTCGAACAGGCCCCCGTCGAGCAGCCCGCTCCGGTGGTTCCTCCGGCTCCCGCGGCGCAGCC
>NZ_JBEOVY010000113.1:0-20477 GCF_040295745.1 Saccharopolyspora sp. NPDC002686 | reverse complement strand
GCCTCCCGCAGCTGCTCGACGAGCTGTCCACCGCGCACGGCCTGCACCGGACCGGGCAGATCTCCGTCCGCGTCTCGGACCTGGACGTGATCCCGGGCCTGTACGCCGCTGGGGCGGTCAGCTCCACCTACAGCTGGTGCAAGGACGGCGGGTTCCACATCGCCGACGCCATCGTGTTCGGCCGCATCGCGGGCGAGCACGCCGCCGGGCGCGCCGGCTAGGCGCCGAACAGGAACTCCAGGGTCCGCGCCCGCGAAGCGCGCACGTGGTCGCTGGCCGCGGCGGCGGCCCGGTCCGGGTCGCCCGAGGCGATGGCTTCGCACAGGGCCACGTGCTCGGCCTGGATGAGGTTGAAGTCCTCGATCTTGCGGCGCAGCCAGCCGACCCGCCCGACCAGCGGCTCCAGGATCTCCGCGAGCAGCGTGTTGCCGGACAGCGCGGTGATCTCGTCGTGCAACCGGGAGTTCGCGGCGTGCGCGGACTCGACGTCACCCGCGTCGACCGCCTCGCGCATCTCGCGCATCGTCTCGGCGAAGTGGTTCTCGGCACCGCCCGCGACGCGTTCGGCCGCCTGCCGAGCGGCGAGGACCTCCAGCGCCTCCCGGATGTCGTAGAGCTCGCACACCTGGCTGCGGTCGAGCGTGCGCACCACGAGCCCGCGCGTGGGCAGGTGCTCGACGAGCCCCTCGTTCTGCAGGATGCGCAGGGCTTCGCGGACGGGCAGGCGGGAGACCTCGTACAGCTCGGCGAGGTCGCGCTCGACCAGCCGGGTGCCGGGCGGGAGCGTGCCGTCGTAGATCCCGCTGCGGATGCGCTCGCCCACGATGTCGCGCAGCGGCTTCTGGTGCCGGTACAGCTTGTTGGACGGCGTCGTCACGGGTCACCACTCATCTTCGTCAGGCCTGCACCGGAGCCCCAGCTTATCGGTGCGCGCCGCACGCCCTCCCCGGAGCGGGCCGAAACCCCTGGGCAGCAGCCCGCGCTCCAGTGCCACTGGCCCGCCGGGATGAGCAGCGACGACCTCCGCACCGGCCGAGGCCAGTGCGGAGGTCCTCTTCCGGCTGCGTCAGCCCCGGCTCGCGGCGTGCTTCGCCACCACGGTGCCGTAGACGAGGCCCTGGCCGATGGTCGCTCCGGCGCCCGGGTAGGTGGCTCCGAAGGCGTTCGCCGCGGTGTTGCCCGTCGCGTAGAGCCCGTCGATCGGGGATTTGTCGGCGCGCAGCACCCGTCCGTGGCCGTCCGCGCGCAGACCGCCGCAGGTGCCGAGGTCGCCCAGGACGATCCGCACCGCGTACAGCGGGCCGTCGAGGGGGCGCAGGTTCGGGTTCGGCGCAACGGTCGGGTCGCCGTAGTAGCGGTCGTAGGCGCTGGCGCCGCGGTGGAAGTCGTCGTCCACGCCCGCCGCCGCGAGTTCGTTGAACCGGCGCAGGGACTCGACGAGCCCGTCTTCCGGCAGGCCCGCTCGGCGGGCCAGGTCCGCCGGGTCGTCCGACTTGTGCGCGATGCCGGCCTCGTACCAGCTCTCCGGCAGCGCCATCCGCGGGAACACCCCGCCCGCGTAGACGTAGCTGTTGCGGTAGCGCTGGTCGAACACCATCCACATCGATCCGACGGCGTCGCCGGACCGCTCGCGTTCCAGCACCCGCTGGCCGAAGCTCATGTAGTCGGTGGACTCGTTGACGAACCGGCGCCCGTGCCGGTCGACGATGAGCGACCCCGGCAGCGACCGCTCGGCGAGCAGGACCGACGGCGCCCCGCCGGGCAGCGGCGCGACGGCGGGGAACCACCACGCCTGGTCCATCAGGCCGATGTCGGCCCCGACCTGCTGGCCGATCCGGATGGCGTCGCCGGTGTTGCCCTTGTTCCCCAGGCTCCAGCCGGGTTCGAGCGCCTCGGACTGGAACTCCTTGCGCCACGCGATGTCGTGGTCGAAACCGCCTGCCGCGAGCACGACACCGCGCCGGGCCTGCACCGTCACCTCGCGTCCGCCCTGCTCCAGCACCACGCCGGTCACCCGGCCGTCCTCCGTGGTCAGCCGCTGCAACGAGGTCTGCGTCCACACCGGGATCCCGGCCCGCAGCACTCCCCCGTACAGGCCCGCGGCGAGTGCCTGGCCTCCGGCGACGTACTCGCGGCCGAGCAGCTTCCCGCCGATGCCCTGGGCCATCCGCAGCGCCACCCGCGGAACACCGCGGCTCGGCACCCGGGCCATCAGGTTCATCCACTTGTAGTCGTAGCCGGTGATCGGCATCGGCACCGGCGACTTCAGCGCCGACGGACGCAACCGGGCCCGTTCCGCACCCAGCGTCGCGACGTCGAAGGGCCTGCACTCGCAGCTGCGACCGGAAGCGACACCGCCGGGCAGTTCCGGGTGGTAGTCGGAGTAGCCCTTGCTCCACATGAAGCGCATCGAGGTGGTCCGCTGCAGCATCCGGATGGTCTCGTCGCCGTGGCGCAGGAAGCTCTCCCACCGCTCGTCCGGCGAGGTGCCGTGGACGACGGAGCGCAAGTAGGCCTCGGCGCGCTCGGGCGAGTCGACCGCGCCCTCCTCCGCCAGCAGCGAGCTCGCCGGGATCCAGAACGCGCCACCGGACAACGCCGTCGAGCCGCCGACGTAGTCGGTCTTCTCGACGATCAGGGCGTCGAGCCCCAGCTCGTTCGCGGCGAGCGCGGCGGCCATCCCGGTGCCGGACCCGATCACGACGAGGTCGACGGTCGTGTCGCGCGCGGGAGTGGGAGCGGGCGGTGTGCTCGTGGGCATCGACGTCTCCTCGTCGTGGTGCTGGTGCTGCGCGGCATCGCACCACCGCTGCGACCTGCGGTGAAGTGCGCCTCCCGCTCAACGGGACTGGGCCGATCGGGTCGCCTGGGCTACTCGGCCGCGGCGAACCTGCTCCGGTGCGGCGCTGGTGCGCGGTGGTTCGCGAGCTGGTCGGCGCGCGCCGCCATGGCCGCGTGCACGACCTCGGGGTGGGTGACGATATAGAACTCCCCGCGCGCCGCCTGCGCCACGATGGTCTCCGCCGCTTCATCGGCGCTGATGGCCTGCTCGCGGATGGCCAGCATCGTCTTGCGGTGCTCCTCGGCGGCCGCGATGTCGCCGGACTCGACCCCGCCCGCGGCGCTGAAGATGTCGGACTCCACCAACCCCGGCAGCACCGCCGAGACGACGACGTCGGCGCCGATCTCGGCGACCTCCTGGTGCAGGCACTCGGTCATGGCCAGCACCGCGTGCTTGCTCATGATGTAGGGCGCCTGCAGGGGCACCGAGGTGACCGCGCCGACCGAGGCGAGCGCGAGCACGTGACTGCGCTGACCAGCGGCGATCATGCCGGGCAGGAAGGCCCTGATGCCGTGGAAGACGCCGCTGATGTTGACGTCCACGACGCGTTGCCAGTTCACCGGCGAGACGTCCCACAGGTAGCCGAACTGCTCGACGCCGGCGTTGTTGATCAGCAGCCGGACCGGGCCGAACTCGTCGGTCACCAGGCAGGCCAGCCGGTCCACCGCGTCGGGGTCCCGGACGTCGACGACGCGCGGCACCACGCGTTCGCCCAGCTCGTCGGCGATGCGGTGCGCGGCCTCCGCGTCGACGTCGGCGGCGATCACGGTCATGCCGAGATCTCCGGCGAGGTGCCGGGTCAACCCGGCGCCGATCCCCGCCCCGGCCCCGGTCACCACGGCGAGACCACCGCCGAAAACCTCCTGCGCAGTGGGCATGGAATTCCCTCCAACGGAACCGTTCCAGCAACCGCGGAGACCGCGGGAACCCGATTCATCCACAGTGGACCCGAATCACCCGTCCGCAGGACCCACCAGTCCGCAGTTTCAATTGAAACTGCACATCCCACCCACGGCGGATCACAGTTTCAATGGAAACTGCGGATCCGGGTGACGGCAGCGGCCACCTCGCCTCGGCGGCGACCGTAGGGCGCTGGATGCGGTGGTTCAACCGGTAGTCCCGTTGAGCGGGACCGGACCGCGAGTCCGGCCGAGCAATGATCTTTCGCGTCACCTACGTCCGGATTCCTGCTTCCGCACAACGGATTTCGCCGCTCAAGTGCTTTTCGCCCGCGCTAGACACTGCTAGCGTGCCGGTAGAATCAATTTCAATTCGCCGATCGAGCCGATCGAGAGGTGTGGCATGACCTCAACGTTGAGGACGAGTGCCGAGTCGGCAGTCGAGCAGCCCGTCCCGCCGTCCATGGTGGAGCGGCTGACGCTGATCCTGGACCTGTTCGAACGCCCGCACACCCACCAGACGTTGGAGGACGTGACCCGGCGGACCCGCCTGCCCCGCTCCACGGCGCACCGGATCCTGGACCAGCTCGTCCGCTTGCGGTGGCTCGACCACACGACGGCCGGATACCGGCTGGGCAAGCGCGCGCTCGGTCTCGGCGGCCGCGAGATCGGGCAGAACGCCCTGCGCAGCGCGGCGGCGCCGGTGCTCCACGACCTGGCGATCCGCACCAAGCTGGTCGTGCACCTGGCGGTCCTCGTCGACACCGAGGTGTACTACCTGGACAAAGTGGGCGGCCGTTCCGCCGTCGAGGTGCCCTCGCGCGTCGGAGGCCGCGCCCCGGCGCACTGCACGGCGCTCGGCAAAGCGATGCTCGCCTGGTTGCCCCCGGAGCGGATCGAGGCCGAGTACGGCAACGCGGCGCGCCGCACGGCGCGCAGCATCGCCGATCCCGGCGTCCTGCACCAGGAGCTGGACCGGATCCGGCGCCGCCGCGGGTTGGCCTTCGAACGCGGCGAGTGCTTCCCGAAGGTCGGCTGCGTCGGCATCGCGCTGCGCGGACGGGACGGCCCGGTGGCCGCGATCTCGCTGGTGGGCGACGCGCAGTCGCCCCTGGAGCGGGTCGCTCCCCTGCTCATCCAAGCCGCCAACGCCGTCTCGACCGAGCTCGCCACCGTCGCGGACGTGCCGAAGCAGCCGCGGCCGAACCTCGCGGTCGCCCAGCAGTCGTGGTCGAACGAGCCGGTGGCCCAGCTGCTCGCGGTGGGCGGTGACTGGTTGTGACCGGGTCCCGCTGGGCGGGATGGACCGGTCCCCGCGAGCCCACCTGCTCCTACGGTCCGGAATCGCCAACAGCGTCCTGATCGGAGGGTCCAGCACACCATGATCGAAACGACCTACGAGAGCACCTTGCGGGAGCTGCGCACCGACGAGGGCGTGCTGCGCTACCACGAGGCCGGCCAGGGCCCGCCGCTGCTGATGCTGCACGGTTCGGGCCCCGGGGTGACCGGCTGGCGCAACTACCGCGGCAACCTCGCGTTCTTCGCCGAGCACTTCCGCTGCCTCGTGCTGGAGTTCCCCGGATTCGGGGTCAGCGACCCGACCGACGAGCACCCGATGGTCGCCGCGCCGAGCGCGGTGCTGCGGTTCCTGCGCGGGCTGGGCCTCGACCAGGTCGACGTCATCGGCAACTCGATGGGCGGCATCGTGGCGGCCAACCTCGCGATCGCCCAACCCGACCTGTTCCGGCGCATCGTGACCATCGGCGGAGTGGGCCGCAACATCTTCAGCCCCTCGCCCGGCGAGGGCATCAAGCTGCTCATGGACTTCACCGAGGACCCGACCAGGGAGAAGCTGATCCGCTGGCTGCACTCGATGGTCTTCAACCCGGCGGTGGTGACCGAGGAGATGATCGAGGAGCGCTGGCAGCAGGCCACCGATCCGAAGACCCTCGAATCCGCGCGCCGCATGTACAGCCGCGAAGCGATGGCGGCCGCCGCTGCCGCCTCGGACCAGGCGCCGTATTGGTCGATGCTGCACAAGATCACGGCACCGACGCTGATCACCTGGGGCCGCGACGACCGGGTCAGCCCGGTCGACATGGCGCTGCTGCCGATGCGGACCATCCCCCGCGCCGAAGTGCACGTGCTCCCCGACTGCGGGCACTGGGCGATGATCGAGCAGAAGGAGGCCTGGGAGAGCACCGTCCTGGCCTTCCTCACCCGACCAGACGGCGGAACCGCTGGCTGACACGCCTCTATCCTGGGGATGGAGCAGGTGCACCGGAACAGGGGGAACAGTGGCGAGAATCGCCGAGGCTCGGCCGCCCGCATCGCCGATGTCCGAAGGGCAGGTCGCGCGCCGGGACCGCATCCTCGACGCCGCCGCGGAACTCGGCGCCAGGGCGGACCTCGAGCGCGTGCAGATGAACGAGGTGGCCAAGGACGCCGGGGTCGCGATCGGGACGCTCTACCGCTACTTCCCGTCCAAGACGCACCTGTTCACCGCGGTCTTCGAAGCGCAGCTCGACACGATCCTCGAGCGGCTGTGGCCGGACGACAGCGAGGACCTCGTCAGCGACATAGGCGAGGTCCTCGTGTCGTTGAGCCGGGAACTGCTCCGCCGGCCCCGGCTGTGCTCGGCGATGGTGCAGAGCACCGCGACCAACTACACCTCGGATCCGTTCGGCTCCCCGGACGGCGATTCGGCGCTCTCCCGCGCGGTCCTGCACACCCTCAAGCAGTCCGCGCCCGGCGAGGAGGTCGAGAGCACCGTCCGCCTCCTGGTGTTCAGCTGGTGGGGCGTCCTCATCTCGAGGCTCAGCGGCAAGACGTCCGTCGAGCAGGCCGAGTCCGACATGCGGCTGGCGGCCCGGCTGCTGGTCGGACCGCTGCTGCCCCAGCGCCCGTCCCGCTGACGGGCGCCGGGGCACCGGCGGTCACGCGCTGCGGGCCGTCAGGTCCAGCGCGATGTCGACGATCATGTCCTCCTGACCGCCGACCAGCCCTCGCCGCCCGACTTCGAGCAGCAGGCTGCGCGCGTCCACCCCGTACTGCTCGGCGGCGCTCTCCGCGTGGCGGAGGAACGACGAGTACGCACCGGCGTAGCCGAGGGTGAGGGTCTCCCGGTCGACCTGCACGGGACGGTCGCGCAGCGGCCGGACCAGGTCGTCGGCGGCGTCCTGCAGCGCGAACAGGTCGCACCCGTGCTGCCAGCCCTCCAGCTCGGCGACCGCGATGAACGGCTCGATCGGGCAGTTCCCCGCCCCAGCGCCCTGCCCGGCCAGCGAAGCGTCGACGCGGATGGCGCCCTCTTCGATCGCGGCGATGCTGTTGGCGACCGACAGCGAGAGGTTCTCGTGGGCGTGGATGCCGATCTGGGTGGCCGGGTCGAGGACCTCCCGGTAGGCGCGGATCCGTTCGCGGACCCCGCCCGTGGTGAGCCGACCGCCCGAGTCCGTGACGTACACGCAGTGCGCGCCGTAGGACTCCATCAGCTTGGCCTGCGCGGCGAGCTCGGCCGCCGGGCTCATGTGGCTCATCATGAGGAAGCCCGACACGTCCATGCCCAGCTCGCGGGCCTTCGCGATGTGCTGCGCGGAGACGTCGGCCTCGGTGCAGTGGGTGGCGATCCGCACCGACCGGACGCCGAGGTCCCAGGCCCGGTCGAGCTCGGCGACGGTGCCGATCCCGGGCAGCAGCAGCGTGGTGAGCACGGCGTTGCTGATGTTGTCGGCCGCGGCTTCCAGCCATTCCCAGTCGGTGTGGCTGCCCGGCCCGTAGTTGACCGACCCGCCGGCGAGGCCGTCGCCGTGGGCGACCTCGATGGCGTCGACCCCGGCGGCGTCCAGGGCGGCCACGATGCGGCCGACGTCCGCCGGGTCGATGCGGTGCCGGATCGCGTGCATGCCGTCCCGGAGCGTGACGTCCTGGATGTAGAGGTTCATCGAGCGGCCTCCGGTGCGCTGGCGAGGGTCTCGGCGACGCGCAGGGCGGCCGAGGTCATGATGTCGAGGTTCCCGGCGTAAGCGGGCAAGTAGTGCGCGGCGCCCTCCACCTCGAGGAACACCGCGACCCGGGTGGTGACCGGCCCGGCGCCGGCGGGCACCAGGGTGTGCACCGGTTCGCCTTCGCCGATCGGCGTGAACTGCACCCGCTGCTTGAGCCGGTAGCCGGGCACGTACTCGGCGACCTGCTTGACCATCTCCTCGATCGAGGAGCGGACGGCGTCCTGGTCGGCGTCGCCGATGAGGCAGAACACCGTGTCGCGCATGATCAGCGGTGGTTCGGCCGGGTTGAGCACGATGATCGCCTTGCCGCGGGCGGCGCCGCCGACCGACTCGATGGCGTGCGAGGTCGTCTCGGTGAACTCGTCGATGTTGGCCCGGGTGCCCGGACCTGCGGACTTCGACGCGATGGAGGCGACGATCTCGGCGTAGTGCACCGGGGTCACCGCCGACACCGCGGCCACCACGGGAATCGTGGCCTGCCCGCCGCAGGTGACCATGTTGAGGTTGTCCTCGCCGAGGTGCTCGTCGAGGTTGACCGGTGGCACGACGAACGGGCCGACTGCGGCCGGGGTGAGATCGATCAGCTTCTTGCCGAACGGGGCGAGCTTCGCGGCGTTGGCGATGTGCGCCTTGGCCGAGGTCGCGTCGAGCACGATGTCGATCTCGTCGAAGCCCGGCAGCGCGATCAGCCCGTCCACGCCGTCGGCGGTGGTCGGCACGCCGAGCCGCACGGCCCGGGCGAGCCCGTCGGAATCGGGGTCGATCCCGACCATCGCGCCCATGCCCAGGGTTTCGGACGTCCGCAGCACCTTGATCATCAGGTCGGTGCCGATGTTGCCCGAGCCGATGATGGCGACCTTCGTCTTCTTCATTCGCTTCCCTCGGAGAACGTGGTGGTGACCTCGCCGAGCGGGTCGATTTCGGCGCGGAAGCGCATTCCCGGTTTCGCCGGGACCAGCGGCCCCAGCGCCCCGGAGAGCACGATCTGCCCTGCTCGCAACGGGTCGCCGAAGGACCGCGCCGTCCGGGCCAGCCAGGCGAGCGCGGCGAGCGGATCGCCCAGGCACGCGGCCCCGCTGCCCTCCGAGACCAGCTCGTCGTCGGCGTAGAGCCGCATGGTGGTGTCCCGCGGCTCGAACTCGTCGAGCGGGAGCCGCCGGTCGGCCAGCACGAACAGCCCGCTGGAGGCGTTGTCGGCGATGGTGTCAGTGATCGCGATGTCCCACCCGGTGATCCGGCTGTCGACGATCTCCAGCGCAGGCACGGCGTAGTCCACCGCGGCGCGCACTTGCGCCGTGTCCAGCTCGCCGTCGGCCAGGTCTTCGGCCAGCACGAAGGCGATCTCGGCTTCGACCCTCGGCTGCAGCAGCCGACCGGACGGGATCTCGGCCCGGCCGGAGACGTCCATGTCGGCGAAGAGCACCCCGAAGTCGGGCTGGTCGACGCCCATCTGCCGCTGGACCGCGGGCGAGGTCAGGCCGATCTTGCGGCCCACCGGCACCGCTCCCCTGTCCTCCCGCTGCCGCACGAGCTCCTGCTGCACGGCGTAGGCGAGGGCGATGTCGGTGTCGCCGAGCACGTCCCGCACCGGTGCCGCGGGCGTTCCCGTCCGCTCGGCCCCGCTGAGGCGGGCGACCGCGTCCGCGATCGAAAGGTCTTTGGAATTCCCGGAACCGGCTGTCGATGCAAGCACGCCGCCACGTTCGCACGCTTGGCCGGGCAACCCCAGCACAAGTCCCGCTGTTCAGGACTCAGCGCGAGGTGAAGACGAACCCCTCGTAGCCGTCGTCCCTGATCGCGTCGCAGCGCTTGCGGTAAGCGCCGAGCCCGGCCACGTACGGCATGAACCGGCGCGGCTTGCCCTCGATGTTCGCGCCCAGGTACCAGGAGTTGGCCCTCGGGAACAGCGTGGCGTCCGCGGCCTGCTGGACGTGCTCGGTCCACTTGACCGCGGCGTCGTCGCGCACCTCGACCTGGGTCGCCCCGGTCTCGTCGGCGTGCCGGATCAGCTCGGCGAGCCAGTCGACCTGCTGCTCCGCGGTCAGCACCATGTTGGCCAGCACCGACGGCGAGCCCGGACCGTTGACGGTGAACAGGTTGGGGAATCCCGGGATCTGCACGCCGAGGTAGGTCACCGGTCCCTCCGCCCAGGCGTCCTGGATCCGGTCGCCGAGCGGGCCGGTGATGTCGACGCGCATCAGCGCGCCGGTCATCGCGTCGAACCCGGTGGCGTAGACCAGCACGTCCAGCTCGTGGAACCCGGCGCTGGTCTCGATGCCCGCGGCGGTGATCCGCTGGATGGGGTCCCGGCGCAGGTTGACCAGCGAGACCTCGTCCCGGTTGAACGTCTCGAAGTACCCGGAATCGGTGCAGATCCGCTTGGTGCCGATGGGGTGGTCGGTGGGGATCAGGTCTTCAGCGGTGCGCGGGTCCTCGACGATCTCCCGGACCTTGCGGGCGGCGAACTCGCGGGCGAAGTCGTTGGACGCGCTGTTGGTGAACTGGTCGGGGAAGGTCTTGCCGAACAGCACACCACCGTTGCGCCAACCGGCCTCCAGCGCTGCCTCGCGCTCGTCCGGAGTGCACTCCAACGCCGGTTTCGGGTAGGGCTCGTGCATCGAACCGCCGCCGCTCAAGCGCGATTTCCGCCGCCGCTCGGGGTATTCCGCGCGGATCCGGCGCTGTTCCTCTTCGGTGAGGTCCCGGTTCAGCGCGGGCACGCTGTAGTTCGGCGTGCGCTGGAAGACGGTGAGCGAGCGGGCCTGCTCGGCCAGGATCGGCACCGACTGGATCGCCGACGAGCCGGTGCCGATGATGCCGACGCGCTTGCCCTCCAGCGATGGGCCCGGTTCCGGCCAGCGCGCGGTGAAGTACGTTTCGCCGGCGAAGGAATCGGCGCCGGGGATGTCCGGCTTGTTCGGCGCCGAGAGGGATCCGGTGGCGAACACGAGGTACCGCGCGACGTGCTCGTCGCCGTCCTCGGTGCGCACCGTCCAGCGCGAGGTCGGCTCGTCGAAGTGCGCGGCCGTGACCCGCTTCTCCAGCTGGACGTGCTGGCGCAGGCCGAAGCGGTCGGCCACGTGGCGGATGTAGGCGAGGATCTCCGGCTGGGTCGCGTAGCGCTCGCTCCACACCCAGTCGTTCTGCAGGTCCTCGTCGAAGGAGTACGAGTAGTCGATGCTCTCCACATCGCAACGGGCGCCCGGGTACCGGTTGAAGAACCAGGTGCCGCCGATGTCCTCGCCCGCTTCGAGGCAGACGACGTCGAGTCCGGCTTCGCGGAACGCGTGCACGCCGTAGAGGCCGGCGAACCCGGCTCCGACGACCAGGACGTCGCGCACCCTGTGAGCTCCGGTGGTCATGATGTCCCTCGCTTCGTAGCTGCGCGCAGGTCGTGCCACAGCAGGTCGCGGGCCGATCGCCCGGCCTGCAGCGGCATGATGGTCAGGAATCCGTGGAACAGGCCCGGGTAGTGCCGGTGCGTCACCGGCACCCCGTCCCCGGCCAGCGCCGTCGCGTAGGCCCGGCCTTCGTCGGAGAGCGGGTCCAGGCCGGCGGTCACGACGATGGCGGGCGGCAGGTCGCAGAACGTGTCGGCGGCGAGCGGTTCGATCTGGTACCGGGGCTCGATCTGGCCGTCCTCCGGCAGGTACTGGCGCCAGTACCACTGCATGGCGGCCTTGGTGTTGCCGTACCCGGTGCCGTAGTCGCGGTAGCTCGCGGTGTCGCAGGCCGGGTCGAGCGCGGGGTAGATCAGCACTTGAGCAGCCACTTCGGGGCCGCCGGTGTCCCTGGCCACCAGGCAGGCGCCGGCCGCGAGGTTGCCGCCTGCGCTGTCGCCGGCGATCACCAGCCGGTCCGGGTCTCCCCCGAGCTCACGGGCGTGCTCGGCGGCCCAGGTCAGTGCGGCGTAGGCGTCTTGAGCAGCGGCGGGCGCCTTGTGCTCGGGTGCCAGCCGGTAGTCCACCGAGATCACCACCGCCTCGGTCCGCGCCGACAGGTCGCGGCAGAACCCGTCGTGCGACTCGATGTCGCAGAACACGAAGCCGCCGCCGTGGCAGAAGACGACCACCGGCAACGGTTCGTCCGCGTCGTGGTGCGGGAAGTACAGGCGGACCGGGATCGCACCGCCGGGCCCGGGGATCTCGCGGTCTTCGGTCTTCGCCACGGCGTCCAGGTTGGTCGGCGGTTGCCGCCGCGCCGCGATGGCGGCACGCGCTTCGGCCCCGGTCATCTCCTCGACCCGCGGAAAACCCGCGTCGAGCGACTGGATGACCGCCGCGACCTCTTCGTCGAACACGATCGCCCTCCTCGCCAGCACCTTCGATCCGCGTCCGGGGGCGAAATCCCGGGCGGTGCAACGACTTCTGATTACCTAGCAAGCGCTTGGTGCTGTGGGACCATACACGCCGGGAACCGGCGGGGCGAGACCGCTTCCCGGTCAGTGGACGCCGAACACCAGCAGGAGCGGCGGCTTTCGAAGGAGGACGACCGTGGAGGACTTCCAGGACAAACCCGGCGTGGCGGTGGTGACCGGCGGTACCGGCGGGCTCGGCAGCGCGATCTGCCGGCTGCTCGCCGAACGCGGCTCCCGGATCGCGCTGACCTACCGCAGCGACCGGCGCGCGGCCGAGGCCCTGGCCGGAGAGCTCGGCGCGGCGGCGGGCGAGCTCGATCTGACCGACGCCGGGCAGTGCGCGGCCTACGTGAACGGTGTCGTCGAGCGCTTCGGCGCGATCCACACCCTCGTGCACGCGGCCGGTCCCCTGGTCCGGCAGGTCCACCTCTCCAAGGTCGAACCCGCGGCCTTCGCCGACCACCTCACCGCCGAGGCCGAAGCGTTCTTCAACCTCGTGCACGCCGCGCTCCCCGCACTGCGCGCCAGCAAGGGGTCGATCGTCGCGATCACCACCGCGGCCACCCACCGCTACCCGGTGCGCGACGGCCTGTCCGCAGGTCCGAAGGGCGCCGTCGAAGCGACGGCTCGGGCGTTCGCGGCCGAGGAAGGCCGGTTCGGCGTCCGCGTGAACTGCGTCGGCCCCGGCATGCTGACCGACGGCATGGCCGCCGATCTGATGGCCAACGGCGACCTGGACGAACGCGCGCTGGAGGTGACCAGGCGAAACATCCCGCTGCGCACCTTCGGCAGCGCAGCGGACATCGCCGAAGCCGCCTGCTTCCTGGCCTCGGACCGGGCGAAGTTCATCACCGGTCAGAAGCTCGACGTGGACGGCGGCTTCGGCGTCTGACCACTGCCGATCAGGGCAGGGCGGTGAGGTCCGCCGAGGTCAGCGTCCAGTTCGCGGCGGCAGCGTTGGCACGCACCTGGTCCGGCGTGGTCGCACCCGTGATCACCGACGCGACGCCGTCCTGCGCGGCCAGCCACGCCACGGCCAGCTCGAGGATCGAGTGCCCGCGCTCCTCGGCGAACGCGGTCAGCGCTTCGACCCGGTCGAAGCTCTCGTCGTTGGCGAACCTGTCGGCGAAGTACGACATCGCGTCGAACCGCGAGCCCGCCGGGAAGTCGCTGCCCCGGCGGTACTTGCCGGTGAGCATCCCGGACGCCAGCGGGAAGTACGGGACGACGCCGAGCCCGTTGTCCCGCGCCGCGGGAACGATGCTCTGCTCGACCTCGCGCGAGAGCAGGTTCCACTCGATCTGGGTGCCGCAGAAGCGGGGCAGAGACCGTTCCGCCGACACGTTCGCCGCCGTCGCGATCTGCTCGGCGCTGACGTTGGACGAGGCGATGTGCAGCACCTTGCCGTGCTGGACGAGCTCGTCGAGCGTCTCCAGCGCCTCGTCCACCGGCGCATCCGCGTCCGGGTAGTGCTGGTAGTACAGGTCGATCCGGTCAGTGCGGAGCCGGCGCAGGCTCCCCTCGCACGCGTCGAGGATGCGCTTGCGCAGCGCCCCGGGCGCGTAAGGCTCGTCCTTGGGACGGGGCAGGAACTTCGTGGCGATCACGACCTCGTCGCGTCGGGCCCCCAGCGCAGCTCCGATGTACTCCTCGGAACGCCCCTCCCCGTACATCTCCGCGGTGTCGAGGTGGGTGATCCCCGCGTCCAGGGCCGCACCGATCACCTCGGCGCTGGCCTGCTGGTCCAGCTTCATCCCGAAGTTGTTGCAGCCCAGGCCCACCACCGACAGAGCAGGGCCATCACCACCGAGTCGTCGGGTCTCCAACGAAAACCTCCAAGTAGTCGATCAGAGCGAGTTGAACGGGTTCCGCTCCCGACCGGGACCGGTGAACACGTGGTCCAGCTCCACCACCGGCCCGCCGATGCCGATCCCGGTGCTGAACAGGTCGGTCCGGATGTGGACCTGCACCGCGTGCTCGCCGTAGGCGAACCCGTCCGCCTCCGAGAATACGGAGGACTCGATCATCCGCCGGTCGATCTCGGAGTCGCCGGTTCGCGTCATCCCATCTCCTCAGCTCGAAACCGGAGTGCGCGTCTCAACCTCGGCGGCCAGGTCACGACCGCGGGTCTCACCGGTCCGCCAGATGGCCAGCAGCGTCACGAGGCCGCAAGCACCGGCCAGCACGGCCAGCGGCGTGCTCGACGGGGCACCCGAGATGGTGAACACGCTGCTGGCGAGCAGCGGTGTGAAGCCGCCACCGATGAGCGCGCCCATCTGGTAGCCGAGCGAGACGCCGGTGTAGCGGACGTTGGTGCCGAACATCTCCGACAGCAGCGGGCCGAGCGGCGCGTACATCGCGTTCTGGATCAGCTGCCCCAGCAGCATGCCGGCGAACAGCAGGGCCACCACCTTCGTGTTGACCAGGGCGTACATCGGGAACGCCAGCAGCACGATCCCCGTCGCGCCGCCCACCACCACGGTCCGGCGGCCGAGGTGGTCCGACAGCAGGGAGAACAGCGGAATGGCCACCAGCCCCAGCAGGGCGGTGATCAGCACTCCGGTCACCACGTCGGCGGTGGCGTACCCGATGGACTTGCCGTAGGTGATCATGAAGGTGCTGATCAGCGCGGTCAGCGCGAACGGGCCGATGCCGACGGCGCTGGCGAGGAGGAAGGTGCCGGGATTGCGCAGCACCTCGACCAGCGGGACCTTCGGCTTGTCCGCGGCGGCTCGCGACTGCTCGAACAGCGGGCTCTCGGTGATGCTGATCCGCACGTACAGCCCGATGCCGAGCAGCACCGCGCTGAACAGGAACGGCACTCGCCAACCCCAGGACATCAGCTGGTCCTCGGGCAGCCTGGTCACCAGTGCGACCGCGATCGTCGAGAGCACCGAGCCCAGCGGCGACCCCATCTGCAGCAGGCCGTTCCACAGCCCCCGGCGCTTGGCGTCGGCGTGCTCGACGACCATCAGCGTCGCACCGGCCCACTCGCCGCCGATGGCCACGCCCTGCACGATCCGGCACAGCACGAGCAGGACCGGAGCCCACACCCCGATCGAGCCGTAGGTCGGCAGCAGGCCGATCAGCACGCTCGCCAGACCCATCATGGTCATGGTGAGCACGAGCATCGACTTGCGGCCCATCCGGTCGCCGAAGTGCCCGAAGACGATCCCGCCGACGGGCCGGGCGACGTAGCCGACCGCGAGGGTGCCGAACGAGGCGATGGTGCCGACCACCGGGTCGGATCCGGGGAAGAACAACTGTCCGAACACGATGGCGGCCAGCGTTCCGTAGAGCAGGAAGTCGTAGTACTCGATGACGGTGCCGAGCAGGCCGGACAGCGCGACCTTGCGCAGCACGGCGTGGTCGGGTGATCTTCGCACGGCGGTTTCGGACATCTTCGACTCCGTTGTCAAAGGGCTTCTTCGGGGGATTCAGTCCACAGAGGACAATGCTGCGACCAGCGGTGCGACCTCGGCGGCGTTCGCGGCCCCGAAGTCGACGTAGTTCAGCCCCAATTCGTCCTGGCGGTACAGGAGCTGTTCGACGCACTGCTCGACCGTCCCGACCAGCAGGCCGGTCGACCGCCGCCCGACCGCCGGATCGACGCCGTAGGCCCGGCACACCTCGGCCAGCGCGGCATCGGTCCGGCGCGGGCTGTCCACCACCCGGCAGGTCCAGGTGATCGACAGGTAGTCCAGCTGGTCGGGATCGCGTCCAGCGCGTTCCGCCGCCTCGCGGACCCAGTCGATCTTGCGCGCCATCCGGTCCGGCAGCATGTCCTCGATGACGGCCGCGTTGTAGGCGGAGCCGTGCCGCAGGTTCGAGTGGATCCCGGCGATCTGCGCGTGCTGCCCGGCCATCGCGAGCATCCGCTTCCCGCCGCCGCCGATCAGCAGCGGCGGGTGCGGGGTCT
This sequence comes from Saccharopolyspora sp. NPDC002686, assembly GCF_040295745.1. NCBI lineage: Bacteria > Bacillati > Actinomycetota > Actinomycetes > Pseudonocardiales > Pseudonocardiaceae > Saccharopolyspora > Saccharopolyspora sp. NPDC002686. Next base: position 4,453 of record NZ_JBEOVY010000113.1, on the reverse strand, counting down.
GCACCGGTGCCGGGGTCCCGGTCAGCCCGGTCACCGCGTAGGCCGCGCCTTCGTGGTGCACCGGGCCGTCGGCGAACAGCGCCTTGATGACCTCGACCGACTCGGCCAGCCGGTCGACGCGCTGCCCCGGCGGGTCGTAGGGCAACCCGGCCGCGGCGTACTCGGCCTCCAGGTAACCGGCGCCCAGGCCGAGGTCCAGCCGTCCGCCGGAGAGAACGTCGACGCTGGCCGCCGCGTGGTGGGTGATCACCGGATGCCGGTAGTCGTTGCACAGCACCAGCGCCATGACCCGCAACCGCCGGGTGCTCATCGCGATGGCGGCCAGCGCGGCGACCGGATCCACCCGCCCGACCATGAAGTGGTCGGATACCGACACCGCGGTCAGCCCGCTGTCGTCCAGCCGGCGCAGCTCTTCCCGCCACGCCGCCGCATCACGCCCGAGCGGTGGCGCGTAGAGCGCGGTCTTGATGGGTTTCCTCGACATCGGCGGTCATCTCAGCTGGCCGGCGGGCGCGAAGCGCGATGCGAAGGCGTGGATGCTGGCCACCACGTGGTCGAGCTCCTCGGCTGTGGTGCCGTGGCTCATCCCCAGCGACATGCCGCGCTCGAACACGGCGTCGGCGTTGGGCAGTCCGCCCTCGGGAACCCGGTGCTCGACGCCCCGCATCATCGGGTGCCGGGCGATGTTGCCGCTCCACACCGTGCGCGTGTCGATGCCCGCCGCTTCGAGCGATTCCTGCAGGTCGCTGCGCGCGAACCCGGCGTCGGGGCGCACCATCACCGGGTAGCACAGCCAGGCGGTGTGCCAGTCCGGCAGCTGGCGCGGCAGCGAGAACAGCGCGGGATAGCTGCCGAAGGCCCCGTTGAAGGCCTCGAAGATCTCCGCGCGGCGGGCGAAGTTCGCGTCGAGCTTCTTCAGCTGCTGCAGGCCGAACGCGGCGCCGAGCTCGGACGGTTCGAAGTTCCACGGCAGCACGTCGAAGATGAAGTCGTTGTCGTAGGCGACCCCGTCGAGGTCTTCGCGGAACACCCGCCCGGTGTTGGCCGAGCCGAACAGGTGCGGTTCCGAGCGCCGCCCCCACCGCCGCAGCATCAGCGCCTTGTCCCGCAGCAGCTCGTCGTCCAGGCACACCATGCCGCCGTTGCCGGCGCAGGTGACGATGTGCGCCATCGCGAAGCTGGTGACCGTGATGTCCGACCGGCTGCCGGTCTTGGTGCCGCGCAGCGTCGTGCCGATGCAGTCGCAGGAGTCCTCGATCACCTTCAGGTCGTGGCGATCGGCGATGTCCCGGATGACGTCCCAGTCCGGCGCGTTCCCGGCCAGGTTGGGGATCAGGATCGCCTTCGTCCGGTCGGTGATCAGCTCCTCGATCTTGCCCGCGTCCACGTTGTAGGTGTCCGGCTCCACATCGGCGAACACCGGGATCCAGCCGCCGCGCACGATGGGCGCCACGTCGGTGGAGAAGGTCAGCGGCGAGGTGATCACCTCCGCTCCCCTGGGCAGGTCGAGCAGCTCCAGCGCCAGGTAGATCGCCGACGATCCGGAGTTGCACATCACGCCGAGCCGCTTGCCGTAGAGCTCGGCGACGGTGCGCTCCATCTCCGCGACGTTCTTGCCGATCTTCAGGCCGAACGGCCCACCGCGCAGGACCTCGAGGCAGGCGTTGATCTCGGCGTCGTCGTGCACGCTGCGGGCGTAGACAACACGGGGGCTCATGGGTTCTCCTCTGCTCGGGCTCAGCGGATGGTGGAGCCGGCGTCGACGGGCATCGCGATGCCGGTGATGTAGCGGGCCTCGTCGGAGGCGAGGAACGACAGGGCGTTGCTGACGTCGACGGACTCGATGCGGGTGACCGGCAGGCTGTTCATGAACACCGGCCCGAGGTCCGGCCGTCCTTCCAGCAGCTCGGGCAGCACCTTGGAATGCCCCTGGGCGGTGTCCACGCCGGTCGGCAGCACGACGTTCACGCGGATGTTGCGGTCGGCCAGTTCCAGCGCGAGGGACCGGCACACCCCGATCAGCGCGTGCTTGCTGGCCACGTAGGGCAGGTAGAACGGCAGGCCGACGACGCTGCCGGTGGATCCGGTGATGACGATGCTGCCGCCACCGGCGTCGACCAGGTGCGGGATGGCGGCGGAGCAGGTGTGCCACACGCCGGTGAGGTTGACGTCGAGCGTCGTCTGCCAGACCTCGCTGGTCAGCTCGTCGTGCGGTTGCACTGTGCAGATCGAGGCGTTGGCGGCGACGACGTCCAGCCGCCCGAACTTCCGCACGCCTTCGGCGACCACGTCTTCGACGGCCTTCAGGTCGCGGACGTCGGCTTTGGCCGCGTGGATCCGGCGCCCTTGGGCTTCGACCTGCCGGACCGTCTCCTCCAGCCCGGCCTCGTCGCCCATCTCGTAGGCCACGCAGTCGAGCTGTTCGCAGATGTCGAGCGCGATGATGTCGGCGCCCTCGGCGGCCAGCCGCACGGCGTGGCTCCGGCCCTGCCCCTGAGCGGCTCCCGTGATGAACGCGACCTTGCCCGCTAGTTTCACCTTCACGCCTTCCTTCCGTGCAAGTTCCGCTCCGTTGAAGAGCTTTCATCCGTCGATCCACTGTGGTCGATCCGGCGGGCCATCGAGTCGGCGAGAGCCCGGTCCATCAGTTCGAACACCTGCCCCAGCGGGTCGCGGTGGTAGGTGGCGCCCGCCGGGCAGGTTCCGCGCTGGACCCCGGCCATCCACACCGGCGCCCCCGCCTGCTCCCACTCGCTCGCCGCGCTCGCCAGGTCGTCGACCACGAAGCCCAGGTGGTGGATTCCGGGGGCGGGCGTCCAGATCTCGGACCCGGGCACCTCGCGGAGCAGTTCGAGGTGCGGCGGCGGCCCCGCGGTGAGTCCGATCCGCTGCACCGAGGTCTGCTCGACACCGCGGATCCGGCAGGTGAACCGGGTTTCGTCGAAGACCGCGACCGACATGCCGTAGATCCGCTCGACGTCAGCAGCAGCCTGCTCGATGTCGGGCACGACGACGCCGACGTGGTGCAGATCGCCCAGCGAGAAGCGCCGGCCCAGGGGATCGCTGCGGTCAGACACCGACACCGCCGGCCTCCCGTCCCGGCCCACCGCTGGACCGACGGGAGGCAGTATTACTCCCTAACGAGCGCTTGGTCAATACTCGACCTGAGTTCCGGACCACCCCTTGACCGATCAGCGAAAACGGCCTAAAGCCAGGCATTTTCGCCTCTGCCGCGCCGAACTGGTTGACCGCGGCGCGGCCGGGAACCTAGGCTCGATTGAGCAAGCGCTCAACACCCGGGAGGACGTGGATGACCGCTGTCGAGCTCCGCCGGACCGACATCCTGCACGCCTCCGCAGAGCTGTTCGCCGACAAGGGCGTCGCATCCACCACCGTGCGCCAGATCGCCGCCCGGGTCGGGGTGCAGTCCGGCGCGCTGTACCACTACTTCCCGTCGAAGAGCGCCATCGTGCGCGAGGTGGTCACCACCTACCTGGAGCAGCTGAAGGCCCGCTACGACGAGGCCGCGCCCCGCGAGCTCGACCCGCGCGCGCGACTGCGCGCCATCGTGGAAGTGTCGCTGCGCACCGCAGAGGAAAGCCCGCACGCCACAGTCGTCTACCAGAACGAACTGCCCAACCTCCGCGATGATCCCGACTACCGGGACGCCAAGAAGCTGGCCGACGAAGCCCAGCAGATCTGGCTGGAAACGATCAACGACGGCAAGCGAACCGGGGTCTTCCGCGAAGACGTCCCCACCAAGGTCTTCCACCGCTTCATCCGAGACGCGGTCTGGCTCTCCATCAAATGGCGCCACCCCGAAGACGCCTACACAACAGAAGACCTCACCAGAGACTGCCTAACGATCTTCCTCGACGGCTTCGCCACCTAGCCGGGGCCGAACGATTCGCCGATGCGGATCGACCTCGTGGTTCGCGGGGTGTTCGGCTCGTATCGTCCAGACATGGACACCACCACTTCGCCGCGCGTCCTCGTCATCGGGCTTGATCCGCATCGGGTGCCTGGGCCGTAGGATCCTGAGCCGGTGGCCCAGGCGATCGAGGCGGGGCTGGCCAAGTACGCCGAACACGGCGTGGGCGTCGAGACATGCCTGATCGGCCTCGACGGGAGCGACGATGTAGCGGCAGTCGTCGGAAATGCGCTGCGGGCCCATCCGTGGGAGTGCGTCACCATCGGCGGTGGACTGCGGCACTCGGACGATCAGGTCGAACTCCTCGAGCTGGTGATCAACCTGGTTCGGCGGCACGCGCCCGATGCGGCCATCGCGTTCAACAGCACCGCGGCCACCACCTACGAGGCCGCTGCCCGTTGGATCAAGTGACGACAGAGGGCCGTCCGGAGGAAGCCCCCGCGCACGCCCAATGGCGTCCTGTGACGGGGAGAGCAGATAGGGAGAGCGGGGTGGGGGGTAAAAGGGTTTTGGGGGTGGTGG
>NZ_JBEOVY010000112.1:0-20521 GCF_040295745.1 Saccharopolyspora sp. NPDC002686 | reverse complement strand
TGTGCCGGTCGGCGACGCCGAGGTGCAGGCGGTGCTGGTGGTCGAGCCGCGGCTCGCCGCGGCGCACATCGCGTTCCGGACGGGGCACGCGACCAGCACGCCCAGCGCGGAGATCGCCACGGTCAGGATCGGGATCAGCGCGTGCGGAACGGCGCTGTGCCCGGATTCCTGGAGCTCGCCGAGCGACGGCGTCAGCCAGGTCACCAGCCGGTCGCCACCGGCGAAGAACATGCCCGCCGCCACCGAACCGACGGCCAGCACGATCATCGGCGCGGTCATCACCGTCGGCGACTCGTGCGGGTGGAAGTCCTTGCCGTTGCCGGCCTTCAGGTCCTTCCAGCGCTTCTCGCCGAAGAACGTCATGAGCACCAGGCGGGTCATGTAGAACGCGGTGAGGCCCGCACCCAGCAGCGCCGCGCCGCCGAACACCAGACCGCGCCAGCCCTCCTGGCCGAACGCCGCCTCGATGATGGCGTCCTTCGAGTAGAAGCCGGACAGGAACGGGAACCCGATCAGCGCCAGGTAGCCGAGCCCGAAGGTGGCGAAGGTGATCGGCATGTACCGGGCGAGGCCGCCGAACTTGCGCATGTCGACCTCGTCGTTCATGCCGTGCATCACCGAACCGGCGCCGAGGAACAGCCCGGCCTTGAAGAAGCCGTGGGTGAGCAGGTGCATGATGCCCAGCGCGTACCCGGCCGGGCCGAGCCCGACGGCCAGCATCATGTAGCCGATCTGGCTGACCGTGGAGTACGCCAGGACCTTCTTGATGTCGTCGTAGGCGCAACCGATGACGCACCCGACCAGCAGGGTCACCGCACCGACGATGGTGACCGCCAGCTGCCCGCCCGGCGAGAGCGTGAACAGCGGGTTGGCGCGGGCGATCAGGTACACGCCCGCGGTGACCATCGTGGCCGCGTGGATGAGCGCGGAAACCGGGGTGGGGCCTTCCATCGCGTCCGGCAACCACGCCTGCAGCGGAACCTGACCGGACTTGCCGCAGGCGCCCAGCAACAGCAGCAGCGTGATGGCCAGCAGCACGCCCGGCGAGAGCTCACCGGCGCGGGCGAAGACCTCGGTGTACTGCGTGGTGCCCAGGTTCGCGAACAGCAGGAAGATCGCCAGCGCCAGGCCGACGTCGCCGACCCGGTTCATCACGAACGCCTTGGTCGCCGCCGCGGCCGCCGACGGGCGGCCCTGCCAGAAGCCGATCAGCAGGTAGGAGGCGAGACCGACGCCCTCCCAGCCCAGGTACAGCGTCACGAAGCTGTTGCCCAGCACCAGGACCAGCATCGCGGCGACGAACAGGTTCAGGTAGGCGAAGAACCGGCGCCGCTCGGTGTTGTCCCGGCCGCTGCGGCCTTCCTGGTCGTGCGCCATGTAGCCGATCGAGTAGATGTGGATCAGCGATCCGACACCGGTGATCAGCAGCACGAACACCATCGACAGCGGATCCATCCGGAGCCCGAAGTCGACCTGCAGCTCGTTGACCGGGATCCAGGAGAACATGTGCAGTTCCCGGATCTGCCCGGTCGCCGGCATCCCGGCGATGGAGGAGAACAGCAGGAGGCCGTAGACGAAGGACGCGATCACCGTGGCGCAACCGAGGACGTGCCCCCACCCGTTGGCCCGGCGCCCGGCGACGAGCAGGACCAGCGCGCCCAGCGCGGGGAAGGCGACCAGCAGCCAGGCGCTCTCCTGGACCGCACCGGCCGCGCTGGTCACGTCCGGGTTGGTCCCGGCGAGGAAGGCCCCGGTAGTCATCATTGCCGTCACCACGCGCCCTCTCAGTACTTCAGCAGGTTGGCGTCATCGACCGAGGCCGAGCGACGCGTCCGGAAGATCGACATGATGATGGCCAGGCCGACCACCACCTCGGCCGCCGCGACCACCATCACGAAGAAGGCCATGACCTGCCCGTGCACCGAGCCCTCGATGCGGGCGAAGGTCACCAACGTCAGGTTGACCGCGTTGAGCATCAGCTCGACGCACATGAACACCACGATCGCGTTGCGCCGCACCAGGACGCCGACCGCGCCGATGGTGAACAGCAGCGCCGACAGCAGCAGGTAGTACGTGGGGGTCACTGCCGGACCTCCTCGGATGGGGCGTGCTCGGACTCGTGGCCGTTGTTCGACCCGTTGGTGCGCGGCTCCGCCGCCTGCTGCTCGGGCACGTCGGGCGACTCCTCGTGGTGCCCGGCGGTCAGCGCGTGCGGGTCGGGCCCGGCGGTATCTCCCGCAACGGCCCGGCGTTCTTCGCCGAGCCGGTCGGCGGGCAGGTTCTCCAGCAGCTCGGACAGCGACTCCGGCGCCACCGAACCGTCCGGCAGCAGCGCGGGGACGGCCACCGAGTTCGTGGTGGCGTACACGCCGGGGCCGGGCAGCGGCGACGGGCGGGCGCTGCGGAAGCGGGCGTTGGCGCGCTCCTTCTGGCTCAGCTTCGGACCGCGTCCCTTGCCGCCGTAGGCCAGCACCATCGCCCCGACCGCGGCGGTGATCAGCAGCGCCGAGGTCAGCTCGAACGGGAACAGGTACTCGGTGAAGATCAGCCGACCGAGGCCGCCCGCGCCACCGCCCTGCGGCGTCCACGGGTTCAGCGGTGCGGCGACCGGCACGTCGACGAGCGCCCGGGCCAGCCCGGACACCAGCAGCGCGGCCAGGCCGATGCCGCCGATGCCGGCCCACAACCGTTGCCCGCGCAGGACTTCCACCACCGAGTCGGAGGAGTCGCGGCCGACCATCATCAGCACGAACAGGAACAGCATCATGATCGCGCCGGTGTAGACGATGATCTGCGTGAACCCGAGGAACTGGGCGCTCTGCGCCATGTAGAGCACGCCGAGGCACAGCATCGTCAGCACCAGGAACAGCGCGGAGTGCACCGCGTTGCGCGCGAAGACCATGCCCAGCGCGCCGACCAGCGCCAGCGGCCCCAGGATCCAGAAGGCCGCGGTCTCACCGGCACCGATGGTGGCACCCTGCGCCTGCACCAGGAACTGCGCGGTTTCGAGGGTCATCTCCCGGCCTCCTCGTGCCCGGACTCGACCGTCTCCTCCGCCGGGATCCCCCGCTGCCGGGCGAGCTCGGGACCGCGGACGTAGTAGTCCTGCTCGTCCTCGCCCAGCCGCATCGGGTGCGGAGGCTGTTCCATGCCGGGCAGCAGCGGCGCCAGCATGTCTTCCTTGGTGTAGATCAGGTCCTGGCGGTTGTCGTCCGCGGTCTCGTACTCGTTGGTCATCGTCAGCGCCCGCGTCGGGCACGCCTCGATGCACAACCCGCAACCGATGCAGCGCAGGTAGTTGATCTGGTAGTCCTTGCCGTAGCGCTCACCGGGCGAGTAGCGCTCTTCCTCGGTGTTGTCCCCGCCCTCCACGAAGATCGCGTCGGCCGGGCACGCCCAAGCGCACAGCTCGCAGCCCACGCACTTCTCCAGCCCGTCCGGGTGCCGGTTGAGCTGGTGGCGGCCGTGGAACCGCGGCGCCGGGATCTTCTTGACCTCCGGGTACTCCTCGGTGACCACCTTCTTGAACATCGTCGAGAAGGTGACGCCGAAGCCCTTGATCGGATCAAACATTCCCATGCGGCGCCTCCTCGCCCTCCGCGCGCTCGACCTCGCCCGCGGCACCGGAGCGCACCGGGGTGGGGCGCGGCGGGGCCTCGGGGACCTGCAGGTCGAGCGGCGGGATCGGGTAACCGCTGCCCGACAGCGGCACTTCGTCGGTGTCCTTCTCCGGACGGCGGTCCGGGATCAGGAACGTGGCCACCAGCAGCACCGCGATCACGACGGCGCCGCCGATGAGGAACTGCTGCGTGGTGACCGCTTCGTCGTTGCGCACCGCGCGGATCACCGTCACCGCGATGATCCACAGCAGGCTGCAGGGCACCAGCACCTTCCAGCCCAGGTTCATGAACTGGTCGTAGCGGAGGCGGGGCAGCGTGCCGCGCAGCCAGATGAAGAAGAACAGGAACGCCAGCGTCTTGCCGAGGAACCACAGCACCGGCCACCAACCGGTGTTGAGCACCCCGTCGCCGATCATCGACAGCGGCCACGGTGCGTGCCAGCCGCCGAGGAACAGCGTGGTCGCCAGCGCCGAAACGGTGACCATGTTGATGTACTCGGCGAGGAAGAACAGCGCGAACTTCAGCGACGAGTACTCGGTGTGGAAGCCGCCGACCAGCTCGGACTCCGCTTCCGGGAGGTCGAACGGGGCACGGTTGGTCTCACCGACCATCGCGATCACGTAGACCACGAAGCTGAACGGCAGCAGGAATGCGAACCAGCCGTTGGTCTGGGCGTCGACGATGCCCGAGGTGGACAGCGTCCCCGAGTACATGATCACCGCGACGAACGACAGGCCCATCGCGATCTCGTAGGAGATCACCTGCGCCGCCGAGCGCAGCGAGCCGAGCAACGGGTACGGCGACCCGGACGCCCAGCCGGCCAGCACGATGCCGTACACGCCGACCGACGCGCAGGCCAGCACCACCAGCAGGCCGACCGGCAGGTCCACCAGCTGCAGGGCGGTGCGCTCGCCGAAGATGGTCACCTCGGGGCCGATCGGGATCACCGAGAACGACACCAGCGCGGGCGTCGCCGAGATCACCGGGGCCAGGAAGTAGACCCACTTGTCGGCCAGGACCGGGCGGATGTCCTCCTTGAACGCCAGCTTCAGGCCGTCGGCCAGCGACTGCAGGAGGCCGAACGGGCCGGCCCGGTTCGGGCCCGGCCGGTGCTGCATCCGGCCGATCACCCGGCGCTCCGCCCAGATCGTCAGCAGCGTCATGACGACCAGGAAGACGAAGATCGCGACGACCTTCAGCAGGATCAACCAGAGCGGATCGTCGGCGAGCAGTTCCGCGGTTGGGGTCATGCTCTCCCCCCGTTGAGGTGGGTGGTGCCGTGGCCGTTGCTGGCCGCGGGGGTCATCGGCGAGGTGGCGGCGATGTCGACGAGAGCGCCGTGCCCGACGCCGAGCGCCCGGTGCACCTGCGAGGTGCCGGAATCGCTGGGCAGCCACACCACGTCGTCGGGCATCTCGGCGAGCTGCACCGGCAGCACGATCGCGCCCCTCGCGGTGCGGACCTCGACGCGCTGCGCGTGGCCGAGCTCGATGCGCTGCGCGGTGCGCGGCGAGATCACCGCGACGGCGCTGCGCGCGGTGCCGGCCAGGCTCGGCTCCTCGGCCTGCATCGAGCCGTTGTCGAGCAGCTGCCGCCAGGTCGCGAGCACCGCCTGCTCGGGACCGGGGACCGGAGCGGTGGACGCCGGGACGTCCGGGGCGGGCAGTCCGGCGCCGGTGTTCGGGCCGATGCGGTCGAGCTCAGCTGCCGCGGCGGCCGGGGTCTGGGTGAACAGGTCGGCGTCCATCTCCACCGCGAGGGTGTCCAGGACCCGGCAGTCCGGCAGCGCCCCGGTGCCCTCGATGGTGGTGCGGAACTCGCGGCGGCGGCCTTCCCAGTTCAGGTAGCTGCCGGACTTCTCGACGCTCGGCGCGATGGGCAGCACCACGTCGGCGTGCTCGGTGACCGCGCTGGGCCGCAGCTCCAGGCTGACCACGAAGTCCGCGCTGCGCAGGGCCTGCTCGGCGAGCGCCGGATCGGGCAGGTCGTTCGGGTCGACACCGCCGACGACCAGGCCGGACAGCGCTCCGGATGCGGCGGCGGCGAGGATTCCGGTGAGGTCGCGTCCGACCGCTGCGGGCAGCGGTGCGCCCCAGGCCTGCTCCAGCTCGGCGCGGGCCGCGGCGTCCGCGACCGGCCGGCCACCGGGCAGCAGCGTCGGCAGCGCACCTGCTTCGAGCGCACCGCGCTCGCCCGCTCGACGCGGGATCCAGGCGACGCGAGCACCGGTCCGCTGCGCGGCGCGCAGGATCTCCGAGTACAGCCCGGGAACCTCCGCCGCGCGCTCGCCGACGACCAGCACCGCACCCTGCTGCTGGAGGGATTCCTCCACCTCGGGCGGGAGCGATCGCAGCGCGGCGGCTTCTCCGCCCGGCGTGCACGGGACCAGCTCGCCGGTCCGGACCGGACCGCCGTTGTGCGTGATGACCGTGGTCTTCTCCACGCCCGGCGAGACCCACTGCCCGAGGTGGAACACCTTCGTCTTGCCCTTGCGGGCGGCCTTGCGCAGCCGCAGGAAGACGATCGGCGACTCCTCCTCCGGTTCGAAGGCCACGCACAGCACCGCGGGCGCGGACTCCAGCTCCCGGTAGGTGACCCCGGTCCCCGGCGTCGTACCGACCACAGTGGACCCGAGGAACTGCAGCTCCTCGTCGGAGTGCGCCCGCGCCCGGAAGTCGATGTCGTTGGTGCGCAAGGCGATCCGCGCGAACTTCGAGTACGAGTAGGCGTCCTCGACGGTCAACCGGCCACCGGGCAGCACGCCGACACCGCCGGCGTCGCGCGCCTCGGTCAAGCCCTTCGCCGCGGCCTGCAACGCCTCGGTCCAGGAGGCCTCGCGGAGCTGGCCGTTCTCCCGCACCAACGGGCGGGTGATGCGGTCAGCGGCGGTGGCGTAGCGGAACGCGAACCGGCCCTTGTCGCAGATCCACTCCTCGTTGACCTCCGGGTCGTCCGCGGCCAGCCGGCGCATCACCTTGCCGCGCCGCCAGTCGTTGCGGATCTCGCAGCCCGAGGCGCAGTGCTCGCACTGGCCCGGCGTGGACACCAGGTCGAACGGCCGCGACCGGAACCGGTAGGCCGCGCTGGTCAGCGCCCCCACCGGGCAGATCTGGATGGTGTTGCCGGAGAAGTAGGACTGGAACGGCTGCTGCTCGCCGATGCCGATCTGCTGCAGCGCCCCGCGCTCCAGCAGCTCGATGAACGGGTCACCGGCGATCTGCTTGGAGAACCGGGTGCAGCGCTGGCACAGCACGCAGCGCTCGCGGTCCAGCAGCACCTGCGAGGAGATCGGCACCGGCTTGGCGAAGGTCCGCTTGGTGTCGTGGAAGCGGGAATCGGCCCGGCCGTGCTTGAGCGCCTGGTTCTGCAGCGGGCACTCGCCGCCCTTGTCGCAGATCGGGCAGTCCAGCGGGTGGTTGATCAGCAGCAGCTCCATCACGCCCTGCTGCGCCTTGTCCGCCACCGGCGAGGTCCGCTGCGTCTTGACCACCATGCCGTCGGCGACGGTCATCGTGCAGGAGGCCTGCGGCTTGGGCATCGGCCGCCCGCCCATCTCCACCTCGACCAGGCACTGCCGGCAGGCCCCCGCGGGGTCCAGCAGCGGGTGGTCGCAGAAGCGCGGGATGGTGATGCCCATCCGCTCCGCGGTGCGGATCAGCAGCTCGCCCTTGGGCGCCTCGACCTCGATCCCGTCGATGGTCAGGCGGACGTAGCCCTCCGGCACCGGGCGGGCTTCGGACTCTGGCGCCATCGTCATCGGGCCGCTCCTACCAGTTCCTGCTGACCGGTCTTGTTCTTCTCGCACAGCGCGAGGAACTCCTCGCGGAAGTACTTGATGCCGCTGACGATCGGGCTCACCGCGCCGTCGCCGAGGGCGCAGAACGAGCGGCCGAAGATGTTGTCGCAGACGTCCAGGAGGGTGTCGATGTCCTCCTCGGTGCCGTGCCCCTCGACCATCCGCTCCAGCACCTGCGCGAGCCAGTAGGTGCCTTCGCGGCAGGGAGTGCACTTGCCGCAGGACTCGTGCTCGTAGAACTGGGTCCACTTCATCACGGCCCACGGCACGGACACCGTCTCGTTGAACACCATCACCGCGGTGGTGCCCAGCATCGACCCGGATTCGGCCGCGCCCTCGAAGTCCAGCGGCACGTCCAGGTGCTCGGCGGTGAACATCGGCGTCGACGAACCGCCCGGCGTCCAGAACTTCAGCGGGACGCCGTCCTTCATGCCGCCCGCCAGCTCCAGCAGCTCCCGCAGCGTGGTGCCCAGCGGCGCCTCGTACTGGCCCGGCCGCTCCACGTGCCCGGAGATCGAGTAGATCTTCGGGCCCGGCGACTTCTCGCTGCCCATCTTGCGGAACCACTCGGCGCCGCCGTTGACGATGTAGGGCACGCTCGCGATGGTCTCGACGTTGTTCACCGTGGTCGGGCAGGCGTAGAGACCCGCGGCGGCGGGGAACGGCGGCTTGAGCCGCGGCTGCCCGCGCTTGCCCTCCAGCGAGTCCAGCAGCGCGGTCTCCTCGCCGCAGATGTAGGCGCCGGCACCCGCGTGCACCACGATGTCCAGGTCGAACCCGGAGTCCAGGATGTTCTTGCCCAGGTAACCGGCCTGGTAGGCCTCGCGCACCGCGTTGTTCAGCCGCCGGATCGGGTGCAGCGCCTCACCGCGCACGTAGATCATGCAGTGGTTGGCGCGCATCGCGTAGCTGGCGATGATGCAACCCTCGATCAGCGAGTGCGGGTCGGCCATCATCAGCGGGATGTCCTTGCAGGTCCCCGGCTCGCCCTCGTCGGCGTTGATCACCAGGTAGTGCGGCTTGGTCGGTTCCTTCGGCATGAAGCTCCACTTCACGCCGGCCGGGAACCCGGCCCCGCCGCGACCGCGCAACCCGGCCGACTTGACCAGCTCGACGAGCTGGTCGGGAGTGCCCTTGAGGGCCTTGGGCAGCGCGGTGTAGCCCTCGAGCTGCTCGTAGGTGCGCAGGGTCCAGGAGTTCGGCGACAGCCACCGCTTGGTCAGGACCGGGGTCACCGGGCTGATGCTTGGTCGCGTCATTGCACCCTCACTTCTTCTCCGGCACCGGCGGCAGTTCCACGTCGTCGGGCATGCTCGGCGCGGTCCAGCCGCGCTCGTTGGCCAGCTGCGCGCCGCGCACCGTCTCGACCGCCGCGGACGGACCGGCCACAGTGGACTCGAGGTCGTCGAAGAACCCGGCGAGCTGGCGCTCCGCACCCCGGAAGTCCGACAGCGCCGGACCGCGCGTCGGCGCCGGTTTCTCCCCGCGCTGCAAGGCCTTCACCACGTCCAGCGCCCCTTCGGGCGTCTGGTTGTCGAAGTACTCGTAGTTCACCTGCATCACCGGCGCGAGGTCGCAGGCCGCCAAGCACTCGGCGTGCTCGAGGGTGATCGAGCCCTCCTCGCCCGGGGTGCCGGCGGTCTCGTCGTGCCCGACGCCCAAGTGCTCGCCGAGCTTGCGGTAGATCGCATCGCCGCCCAGCGCCGCGCACATCGTGTTGGTGCACACGCTGACCAGGTGCTGACCGCACGGCTTGCGCTTGTACATCGTGTAGAACGTCGCGACCGCGCTGACCTCCGCGGTGGACAGCGCCAGCTGGTCGGCGCAGAACTGGATCCCCGCCGCGCTGACGTGCCCCTGCACCGACTGCACGAGGTGCAGCATCGGCAGCAGCGCGGACCGGGACTCCGGGTAGCGCGCGATGATCTGCTGCGCCTCGGCGCGCGTCTTCGCGTCGAACACCGACGTGTCCACGGCGTTGGCCGCGTCTTCCGTCGTGGTGAACTCGAACTGCTCGGTCATCGATCCACCCCGCCCATCACCGGGTCGATGGAGGCGACCGCCGCGATCACGTCGGCCACCAGTCCGCCTTCGCACATCGCGGGCATCGCCTGCAGGTTCACGAAGCTGGGTTCCCGGACGTGCACCCGCATCGGCCGGGTGCCGCCGTCGGAGACCAGGTGCACGCCGAGCTCGCCGCGCGGCGACTCCACCGGCGAGTAGACCTGGCCCGGCGGGACGTCGAAGCCCTCGGTCACCAGCTTGAAGTGGTGGATCAGCGATTCCATCGACTGACCCATGATCTTGCGGACGTGCTCCAGCGAGTTGCCCATGCCGTCCGGACCGATGCTCAGCTTCGACGGCCAGGCGATCTTGGCGTCGTCGACCATGTGCGAGCCGGGCTCCATCTTGTCCACGCACTGCCGGATGATCTTCAGCGACTGGTGGATCTCCTCCAGCCGCAGCACGTACCGGGCGTAGCAGTCGGCATCGGTGCTGGTCGGCACCTCGAACTCGTAGTCCTCGTAACCGCAGTACGGCTCGATCTTGCGCAGGTCCCAGGCCAGTCCGGCCGAGCGCAGCAGCGGTCCGGTGACGCCCAGCTGCAGGCAGCCGTCCAGCGGCAGGAAGCCGACGTCCTTCAGGCGCTGCTTCCAGATCGGCTGGCCGGTGAACAGCTTGTCGTAGGACGGCAGCCGCGAGTCCATCACCTCGATGAACGACAGCACCTTCTGCTGCCAACCGTCCGGCAGGTCCTGGGCGGTGCCGCCCGGCCGGATGAACGCGTGGTTCATCCGCAGACCGGTGAGGAACTCCAGCAGGTGCAGGACCTCTTCGCGCTCCCGGAAGCCGAAGGTCATGCCGGTGGTCGCGCCGAGCTCCATCGCGCCGGTCGCCAGGAACACCAGGTGCGAGGAGATCCGGTTGAGCTCCATGAGCATCACCCGGAACGTCTGGGCCCGCGGCGGTGCCTCGATGCCCAGCAGCTTCTCGATCCCGAGGCAGTAGGCGGCCTCGTTGTACAGCGGCGCCAGGTAGTCCATCCGCGTCACGAAGGTGACGCCCTGGGTCCAGGTCCGGTACTCGGTGTTCTTCTCGATGCCGGTGTGCAGGTAGCCGATCACCGAGCGGGCCTTGGTGACGGTCTCGCCCTCCAGCTCCAGCACCAGCCGGAGCACGCCGTGCGTCGACGGGTGCTGCGGGCCGAGGTTGATGACGACGCGCTCCTCGCCGGAGGTCTCGTCGATGAACTCGTCCCAGTCCCCACCGGTGACGGTGTAGACCCGGCCCTCGGTGGTCTCCCTGGCTTCGGCGGCCTCGGGGTCGCCGAGCCCGGTACCGGCCAGTGATTCGGTACTCATCTCCAACACCTCTCCGCGGTGCCGCCGCCCTCCGGGAACGCGATTTCCGTTGGAATCGCGGAAAACCTGCGCGCCCCGGCCATCACGAGTACGACCTGCGCTGGTCTGGTGGTGGGATCTCGGCGCCCTTGTACTCGACCGGGATCCCGCCCAGCGGGTAGTCCTTGCGCTGCGGGTGGCCGTCCCAGTCGTCCGGCATCAGGATCCGGGTCAGCGCCGGGTGGCCGTCGTAGACGATCCCGAACATGTCCCACGCCTCGCGCTCCTGGAAGTCCGCCGTCGGGTACACCTCGACGACGGACGGAACGTGCGGATCCTCCACGTCCACCGCTACTTCCACCCGGATCCGCCGCCGGTAGGTCATCGACGTCAGGTGGCAGACCGAGTGCAGCCGCTGCGGCACCTCCGGCCCGTAGTCCACGCCGGACACCGAGCTGCACAGCTCGAACCGCAGCGCCGGGTCGTCGCGCAACGTCCGGCAGACCTCGAGCAGGTGCTCGCGGCGCACGTAGAAGGTGATCTCGCCGCGGTCGACGGTCACCTGCTGCACGGTGTCCGCGGGCAGCCCCTGCGCGCCGAGCGCGTCGAACAGCGCGTCCGCCACCTCGTCGAACCAGCCGCCGTAGGGGCGTTCCGCGGCCGACGGCACGTAGGCCGGCAACCGCAGCCCGCCGAAGCCGGAGGTGTCGCCCGAGCCGCGCACGCCGAACATGCCCTGGCGCGCCCGCCCGGCCACCGGGCCGGAGTGCCGGGCCGGTTCCACCGCCCAGCTCTGCTTGGATTCGTTGTCAGCCAACCGAACTCACCTGCCCGCTTTGAGCTCGCGGGGCCGCTGCGGCGAATCCGCGAACGCCCCCGTCGACGGATCGGAGCCCATCTCCCGGCGCTGCGCGGCCTGCTGCCGCTCCGCGCGCCGCCGCTGCGCCGCGTTCTTCGGCGCGTACCGCTCGGAGGACGGGATCATCGGGGTGCGCTCGCCGCTCTCCAGCTTGATCTGCGCGCGCTTGGCGTTGATCGGCTCGTCCATGATCTTGGCGTGCAGCTTGAGGATCGCGTCCAGCAGCATCTCCGGCCGCGGCGGGCACCCCGGCAGGTACATGTCCACCGGAACGACGTGGTCCACGCCCTGCACCACGGCGTAGTTGTTGAACATGCCGCCGGTGGAGGCGCACACCCCCATCGCCAGCACCCAGCGCGGCTCCGGCATCTGGTCGTAGATCTGCCGCAGCACCGGCGCCATCTTGTTGGTGACGCGTCCGGCCACGATCATCAGATCCGCCTGCCGCGGTGTCGCGGAGAACCGCTCCATGCCGAATCTCGCGATGTCGTAGCGGGAACCGCCGACCGTCATCATCTCGATGGCGCAGCAGGCCAGACCGAACGTGGCGGGCCACATCGAGGTCTTCCGCGTCCAGTTGACGAGCTTCTCCACGTTGGCCAACAGGATGCCGTTGGGCAACGACTGCTCCAGCCCCATCACCAACTCCTCTTCCGTCGGAGGGTGGTCACCTTGCTTGAAAGTCGCGAAACCTGGTGATGTTCCCCGGTTTTCCCGATCAGCTCACCGGGGTCGGTCACGTTCGGGGCGGAGCTGCTGCGCGCGTCCACCGCGGCGCTGCTCGCCTTCCTGGTGCTGGGGCCGGTGCGCATCTCCGCTCGCCCCCGGTCAGTTCCAGTCCAGGCCGCCGCGGCGCCACACGTATATGTAGGCGAAACCGACGGTGGCGATGAACAGGACGATCTCGATCACGCCGAACAGGCCCAGGGCGTCCGCGGAGACCGCGAACGGGTAGAGGAAGACCATCTCGATGTCGAAGAGGATGAACAACATCGCGGTCAGGTAGTAGGCCACCGGCATCCGGCCGCCGCCGATCACCGGCTGCGGCGAGGGTTCGATGCCGCACTCGTAGGCGTCGAGCTTGGCCTTGTTGTACCGGCGGGGGCCGACGAGGGGGGCGATCGTGACCGAGAACAGCGCGAAGGCGAACGCCAACGCGAACAACAGCACGAGCGGGATGTAGGGATCGAGCATTCCGCTGCCCTCCTTCGGCGACCCCCGCCGAGACGAAGCTCACGTCTTCGGCGTCGGTGCGCACTCTATGCGGTCGATCGTATCGAATCCGTAGTGAGGCGAACCTAACTTTATGACCTCTCGCACACTTGCTCGCACATCTGACCAGATCTGTGCCATCAGGCGCTAGGGGTGAGACGAGTAGTGGCGCTGATCACACGGTCCATGGCGTCTCCGCCCTTCTCGTCGTGGAGATTTGCCAACAGCTTCAACACGAAACGCATCAACGTGGTCCTCGGTAGACCGTGCTTCGTGGCCGTCCGCATCACCACCGGATTGCCAATCAACTTGCTGAAGATGTTGCCGAGCCGGAAGTAACCGCCCAGCGCCTGCTGCACGGCCACCGGGTACCGGCTCAGCGCCTGCTCCCTGGAGTAGCCGGCCGGACGGGCCAGCGCGTGCACCACGCATTCAGCCGCCAGAGCAGCAGATTCCATCGCATAGGCGATGCCCTCGCCGTTGAACGGGTTGACCATCCCGCCCGCGTCGCCGACCAGCAGCAACCCGTTGCGGTAGTGCGGCGTCCGGTTGAAGCCCATCGGCAGCGCGGCACCGCCGATCCGCCCGGTCGCGTTCTCCTCGCGGAAGCCCCACTCCTCCGGGGTGCCGTCCAGCCAGGAGCGCAGCAACTGGCGGTAGTCGGTCTTGCCGTAGGCCTTGGAGGTGGACAGGATGCCCAGCCCGACGTTCACCGTCCCGTCGCCCATGCCGAAGATCCAGCCGTAGCCCGGCATCAGCGCCGGCTCGCCCGGGCCCGACCGGTCCCACAGCTCCAGGTGCGACTCCAGGAAGTCGTCCTTGGTCCGCGGGCTGGTGTAGTAGCGCCGCACGGCCACGCCCATCGGGCGGTCCTCGCGCTTCTCGATGCCCACCGACAGCGCCAGCCGCGCGGAGACCCCGTCGCAGGCCACCACCAGCGGCGCCCGGTAGGTGACCGGGGTGCGCTCCGGCCCGGCCTTGGCGGTGACGCCGGTGATCCGGCCGGTCTTCTCGTCGGTGACCGCGCCGGTCACCGTGGTCTGCTGGAGCAGCCGCGCCCCGGCCCGCTGGGCGTTGCGGGCGAGCAGGTCGTCGAAGTCGTTGCGGGGCCGCACCACCCCGTACGGCGGGAAGCTGGCCAGGCTCGGCCAGTCGAGCTCGATCCGCACCCCGCCGCCGACCACGCGCAGGCCGCGGTTGTGCAGCCAGCCCGCCTCCTCGCGGGTGTCGATGCCGAGGTCGATGAGCTGCTTGACGCCTCGCGGGGTGATGCCGTCGCCGCAGACCTTCTCCCGCGGGAAGACGCTCTTCTCCAGAAGCAGGACGTCCAGGCCCGCCCGGGCCAGGTACGTCGCAGCCGTCGATCCGGCCGGCCCGGCACCGACGACGATCACCTCGGCGTCGTCGTCCGGTCGGCGGCGGCTGGTGGCGCTGGTCATGACACTCCTTGAGCTAGTGCATCGCGCGGTGCGGCCACCCCTCCCGGCTGACCGCACCGGGGAACCCGCTTGTGAACGAGTTCACTAACTCCGAGTTTATGCCGGACATAGGCCGCGATCGACCCCTCGAACTACGCCACCCGAGTGACCATCACCCCAGGTGGGCCCCCTGAACCGCCCGATCAGGCGCCCCGAGCGGCATGGCCAGCAGGCGGGAGCTGAGGGTCTTGCCGTGGGTGTCCAGGGCCAGCGAGGTCGTCACGCCGCCGTCGAGGGCTTGGTGGCAGGTGAACTGCAGGGCGCGGAGGTTCGGCAGCTCGCAGCGCAGGACCTCGCCGCGGACGGCCAGGTGCTCGCGCACCCGCTCCGCGGTCACCTCCCGGACCAGCAGCTCGTAGTCCTCGTCGCGGTGCGGGAACAGCGACAACGTCGAGGTGTCGCCCTTGTCCCCGGCCCGGCAGTGGGCGATGTCATGCAGCAGCACCGTCGGCCTCCAGCACGGTCACGCGGGTGTCCACCTCGGCTCGGGGGATCAGCGTCGACACGATGCCGATCACCTCCCGGACGTCGGTGCGCACACCGCCGCCCCCGGCCGGTCCGTTGGTGTAGAGCGATTCGACCTCGTGGCACACCAGGTCCGCCGCCTCCGGATCCGGCGCCAGCGCGGCCACCCGCAACCGGCACTCGCCGGTCAGCTCGCCCGATTCCCCGAGCGCGCCCAGGACGTCCGCGCGGATGCGCAGCCCGGTGCCGCGCAGCCGGGTGGTGACGACGTCCGCCGCGAGGCGGGCCCGGCGGGCGGCGTTCGGGCCGGCGTAGGTGATGCCGCACTCCGCGCGGTGCCCGGCCCGGTAGCCGACGCTGACCTTCAGGTCCGCGGGCCGGGGCCGGCCGACGGCGCCGCCGATCCGGACCCGGTCGGCTGCGACCTGGTCCGCCCGCACCTCGCGGAAGTCCAGCACCACGTCGGGCGTCCGGTAGCCCGTCGGATCGGTCACCTCGTAGAGCAGCTGCTCGCGCACGGTCGCGGTGGAGACGACACCGCCGGTGCCCGGGAGCTTGCCGACGACCGCGGAGCCGTCGGACTCCACCTCGGCGTAGGGGAACCCGAGGTCGGCGAGGTCCGGCACGTCCTTGACCCCGGGGTCGGCGAAGTAACCACCGGTGACCTGGCCCGCGCACTCCAGGACGTGCCCGACCAGGGTTCCGGCCGCGACGCGCGGCCAGTCGTCGAGGTCCCAGCCCAGCCGGTGCGCCATCGGCGCGAGGAACAGCGACGGGTCCGCGACCCGGCCGGTCAGCACCACGTCAGCGCCGGTGTCCAGCGCCGGGAGCAGGGCGTCGGCGCCGAGGTAGGCGTTGGCCGACACGACCTCGCCGTGGTCGGCCAAGGCGACGCCGTCCTCCAGCGCCGGGCGCCGCAGGTCCAGCCGGTCCAGCACGTCGTCGCCGGTGACCACCGCGATCCGCCCGCGCAGCCCCGACCCCACCAGCAGGTCCCGGGTGACCTCGCCCGCTGCCAGCGGGTTCGCCGAGCCCATGTTGGTCACCACGCGGACGCCGTTCGCCACGGCCACCGGCAGCAGCGGCCGGAACCTCGCCCGCAGCCGCGGGTCGTGGCCCAGCGCCGGGTCCCGCAGCCGGCGCTGCTGCCCGAGCGCGATGGTGCGCTCCGCCAGGCACTCCAGCACCAGGTCGTCCAGCTCGGCCCGCTCCGCCAGCTGCACGGCCGGCTCGATCCGGTCCCCGGCGAACCCGGCCCCGCTCCCGATCCGCATCACAACACCCCCGTCAGCAGCGCGACCGCGGTCATCACCAGCGTGGTCCCGAACGCCCACTTGAAGATGAACCGCTGGTGCTCGCCGAGGTCGACCTTGCTCATCCCGAGCAGGATGAACGTCGAAGCGGTCAGCGGGCTGAGCGGGAAACCGGTGGTCATCTGGCCGAGGATGGCCGCCCTGCCGATCGCGGCCGGGTCCCCGCCGAGCGCCGCGGTCGTCTCGGCCAGCACCGGGACCACCCCGTAGTAGAAGGCGTCCGGGGTGAACACCAGGCTGAGCGGCATGCTGGCGATCGCCGTGGCCACCGGCAGCAACCCGGACGCCGAGTCCGGGACGACCGAGACCAGCCCCTCGGCCATCGCCTGGATCATCCCGGTTCCGGTGAGGATCCCGGTGAACACGCCCGCCGCGAAGATCACCACCACGACCAGCACGACGTTGTAGGCGTGCTTGGTGAACAACTCCTGCTGCGCGGCCCACGAGGGCCGGTTGACCAGCAGCGCCACCAGGAAGGCGAGCAGGAACAGCACCTCCAGGTCGGCCAGCTGCGCCAGCAGGCACCCCACGAGCACCAGCGTCAGCAGCGCGTTGATCCAGAACCGCACCCGGTCCGCGCCGGTCAGCCGGGCCCGCTCGACGGCGGGCACTTCGACGACGCCGAGCCGCTTCCGCTCGCCGCGGCCGATCAGGTAAGCCGCCACCAGCACCCACAGGACACCAGCGGCCATCGCCGGCAGGACCGGCAGGAACAGCTGACCGCTGTCCAGGTGCAGCGCGGCCATCGCGCGGGCCGTCGGACCGCCCCACGGCACCATGTTCATCACGCCCGCGGCCAGGCAGATCACCCCGGCCAGCACGATCCGGCGCATGCCGAGGCGCTGGTAGATCGGCAGCAGCGCGGAGACCGTGATCAGGAACGTGGAGGCCCCGTCGCCGTCCAGCGCGACCAGCAGGGTCAGCAACGCGGTGCCCACGGTGATCTTCAGCGGGTCGCCGCCCGCCCAGCGCAGGATCCGGGCGACCGCCGGGTCGAACAGCCCGGTGTCGACCATCAGGCTGAAGTAGAGCACCGCGAAGGTGATCATGATGGCGACCGGGGCGACGGTGACCAGGCCGTCCGCGATCAACCCGCCCAGCCGGCCGCCGAACCCGCTGACCAGGGCGGCGGCGATCGGGACCAGGGTGAGCGCGAACAGCACCGAAACCCGGCGGGACAGCACCAGCGCCAGGAAGACGCCGACGGTGAGGAATCCGCTGACGGCGAGCATGGGCAACCTCCGTACTCGAACGAAGGCACTGTGATCCGCATCGCTCATGCCGGTCAAGCAATAGTTAATGATAGATTGATGAGCTGTGCGCATGGATCTGACGATGCAGCAGCTCCGGCTGGTGCTGGCGGTGCACGACGCGGGCAGCTTCACGGTCGCCGCCGAACAGCTCCACCTGGCCCAGTCGTCGATGAGCCGAGCCGTCCGGGAGGTCGAGCGACGGCTCGGGATCACGCTGTTCGAGCGCACCACCCGCAACCTCGTCACCACCCCGGAGGGCGTCGAGTTCTGCCGGGTGGCGCGGCACGTGATCGAGGAGTTCGACGCCGGGATCAACCACTTCGAGGGATTCCTCGCCGGCAACCGCGGCCAGGTGCGCATCGCGGCGCTGCCGTCCCTCGCGGCGATCCTGCTGCCGCCGGTGGTCTCCGCCTACCGCGCAGCGCATCCGGAAGTGGATCTGTCCATTGCGGACGCCATGTCGGACGAGGTGCTGCACCAGGTCCGCGCCGGCGCGGTCGACCTCGCCGTCACGGTGGTCGCCGAACCGCTGCCGGACCTGCACGTCAAACCGATCGCCACCGACCGGTTCTGCTGCGTCTTCCCGCCGCAGCACCCGTTCGCCGAGAAGCGCGGCGTCGAGTGGACCGACCTGGCCGGTCAGCCGCACATCGCGTTCGCCCCCAGCAGCAGCATCCGCCAGCACGCCGACCGCGCCTTCGCCGCCGCGAAGGCCCGCCCGGACGTGGTCCTGGAATCCCGCAACATCAGCACCGTCGCTGGCCTGGTCGCAGCGGGACTAGGGGTGGCGGTGATGCCGGGACTGGTGCTGCCGCTCGTCCAGTTCGCCGGGCTCGAACACCGCCCGCTGCGCGAACCCGGAACCAGCCGCCGCATCGCGGTGGTCCGGAACCCGCACCGCCCGCTGGCCGCGGCGGCGGAAGCCTTCATGGCGGCGATCACCCGAGCCCAGCGCACCGCAGCACCACTACCCCCGGAAACGACCTGGCTCTGACAAGTCGCCTCCACGGCTCCGCAAATTCAATGGAAATCGGACATCCAATTTCAATGGAATTTGCGGACCTCAGGACGGCTTTACGGCGCGGTGGACTGCTACGACGCCGCTGGTGAGGTTGCGCCAGGCGACGTTGGTCCAGCCCGACTCGGCGATCAGCTCCGCGAGTTCGCGCTGGTCAGGCCACTCTCGGATCGACTCGGCGAGGTAGACGTAGGCGTCCGGGTTGGACGAGACCGCGCGGGCGATCGACGGCAGCGCGCGCATCAAGTAGTTCATGTAGATCGTCCGGAACGGCTGCCAGGTCGGCGTGGAGAACTCGCACACCACGAGGCGACCGCCCGGGCGCACCACGCGCTGCATCTCCCGCAGGCCTGCCGCGGTGTCGACCAGGTTGCGCAGGCCGAAGGAGATCGTCACCGCGTCGAAGGACTCGTCGGCGAAGGGCAGGCGCAGCGCATCCGCCGCGACCATCGGCACCCCGCGGTGCCGGCCGACCGACAGCATGCCCAGCGAGAAGTCCGCGGCGACGCACCACGCGCCGGACCGGGAGAACTCCTCGGTCGACACGCCGCTACCGGCGGCCAGGTCGAGCACGCGCTCGTCCCGCTTGGGCGACAGCGCCCGCCTGGTGATCTCCCGCCACCGCCGGTCCTGCCCGAAGGACAGCACCGTGTTGGTCAGGTCGTACCTGCGCGCCACACCGTCGAACATCGCGGCGACTTCGCGAGGGTCCTTGTCCAAACCTGCCCGAGACACACCCGCAGCGTACGTGCCTGACCCCGCGTGTCGACCACCACGCCCCGGTCAGGCGGCCATCCGCTGCTCGCCCGCGGTGACCGCGTCGTAGTGCCCGATCAACTGCTGGCACAGCGCAGGCCAGGTACGCCCTTGGACGACCTCGCGCGCAGCCGCGCCGAACTGCCGCCGCCGGTCGGCGTCGCGCAGCGCCGCCACCGCCTCGCGCAGCGCCTCCGCGTGGACGTCGACGTCGTGGGCCGGGAGCAGGTAACCGGTGCGGCCGTGGTCGACCAGGTCGCGCGGACCACCCGCGTCCGGGGCGACGACCGGCACGCCCGAGGCCATCGCCTCCTGCACCGCCTGGCAGAACGTCTCATGCGGGCCGGTGTGCACGAAGACGTCGAGGCTCGCGTAGATCCGCGCCAGGTCGTCCCCGGTCCGCTGCCCGAGGAACACCGCGTCCGGCACCGCACCGGCCAGCCGCTCGCGGTCCGGGCCATCACCCACCACGACCACCCGCACACCGGGCATCCCGCCCAGCGCCGCCAACCGCTCGATGCGCTTCTCCGGCGCCAAGCGGCCGACGTAACCGACCAGCAGCTCGCCGTCCCCGACGAGCTCCCGACGCCAAGCCGAATCCCGGTGCTGCGGCGAGAAGCGCGCCGTGTCCACGCCTCGACCCCACCGGTGGACGCGCGGAATCCCGTGCTGCTGCAACGTTTCCACAGCCCACGTCGACGGCGCCAACGTCCGGTCGGCGGCGCCGTGCAGACGCCGGATCCAGCGCCACGCGGCCCGCGCGGTCAGCCCCAACCCGTACGACTCGGCGAAACCCGCGACGTCGGTCTGGTAGACCGCGACCGTCGGCACGCCCAACCGCCGCGCCGCCGCCAAACCCCGCGCGCCCACCACGAACGGCGATGCGAGGTGCACGACGTCCGGCCGGAAGTCCTGCAGCCCGCGCAGCAAGCGCCGCGTCGGGAAACCGATCGGCAACGACGACACCACCGGCAGGTCCACCGCGGGCAGGCGGATCACCGGGAACCCCGCGTACTCCTCCGGACCGGCGCCGGGCGCGATGACCAGCGCTGAATCCCCTCGGCGGCGCAAGTGCTCCAGCACTCGCAGCACCGAGTTCGTCACCCCGTTGATCTGCGGCAAGAAGCTCTCGGTCACGATCGCTGTGCGCACGCGCATCACGGTCGCTCCCCGGATCGGCGAGCAGTCGACCGCAACATGACAGAACCACCAACGACAACCGAAGAAGTCGTTTCCCTTCGGACCTGTCTCCGGTCCTGTTGCGCGGCGGTGCCGGTAGCGGAACCTCAGACGCCGCCTGGACTGCGGGTGCCCGACTTTATGTATGCCAATACACGGCAGTCGGGCCGTCCTCGCCAGGCGACGTCTGAGAACCCGCGGCGGTGCCGGTTGAGAGGGTGGGCTATTCGC